>NZ_CP119806.1 GCF_029338375.1 Halorussus lipolyticus
CCATTACAAATGAGTGTTGCAAATAGTTGTTTCAAATGAGTCTAGCAAACGAGTGTTACAAATGAACCCAACAAACGAGTGTTGCAAATGAATCGTCTGACGAAAACTTATAAATGAAGTCTTCGATGACACCCGTATATGCTCTCGTACTCGGTCTATAGTGAAGCAGGTGGCGTCGGAAAAACCACGCTCACCGCAAACTTAGCGGTAGCGCACGCCAGAGCCGGCCTCAACGTCCTTGTCGTCCCACTCGACCCCCAAGACGGCGATCTAAGCTACCTTTTCGATGTCGACCACAACCGAGCAGACAGCGATGTCGACACGCTCGTCCACCACCTCGTGGGGCGAGGGAAAGGCGAGTTCATGGACCTCATCGAAACCGTCGAACACGGTGTCGATATCATCCCAGAACACAATCGACTCGAAGATT
Organism: Halorussus lipolyticus; assembly: GCF_029338375.1. Taxonomy (NCBI): domain Archaea; kingdom Methanobacteriati; phylum Methanobacteriota; class Halobacteria; order Halobacteriales; family Haladaptataceae; genus Halorussus; species Halorussus lipolyticus. The sequence goes on from NZ_CP119806.1 coordinate 431, forward strand.
TAGGGGAAACACTACGGAAAGAGCAGGAAGCCCGAAGCGACTTCGGCGAGTCATTCCCAATGTGGACGCAACTCCAGCGGGTTCTCCGAGAAGCAGAAGTTCACAAGCACTACGATGTCCTCCTCGTTGACCCGCCCGCAAGTTCGGGCCCGCACCTCTACAACGCGCTGGACGCAACTCGGAATCTCGTTATGCCGGTCGAACCCTCCGGAAAAGGGCAGGCGTCAGTAAGTGGACTGAACGACCTCGTGTCGAACCTCGAAGAACAGTTAGAGATCAATATTGGTGTCCTCGCTGCAGTACCGAATCGGGTGAAAGGGACACGCGATCAGGATGCAGTCATCGAAGATATCGAGGATCAAGGGTTCGACGTACCAGTTGTTCTCCGTGACCGTACGTCACTACTCGAAGGATGCTGGAGTGAGAAGTGTAGTGCATACACGTACGTGCGCGAACACAGAAGTCGGGAGCGCGACTACGAATTAGAGACGCTCGCGAAGTTCGACGATATCGCACGGCACCTCGAAGCTGAAGGGAGCATCGAAGCGCCAAACCCACCGGAGTCCGGTAGCCTCAAACGCGACGACGTGGAGGTGCGTGCATGACAGGGCTGAAATCAGGTTCAGGAGACGATCTATGGGGTGACGAGAGTGACGAGACGGACGAGGCGGACGCCGAGGAGACGGAAAGCAAGAGCGACACAGTAGCTACTGATGCTGAATCACCCACGAATAACGAGACAGAGCAGACGTCGCAGTCATCTGTGACGAACACGAGGAATGAGGAGAACTCTGCTTCATCCTCGGATTCGACTACGTCAAGTGAGTCGATGAATCAACAGCAGCCGTACATTGTTCGGCGGGCGGTCCAGGATAAGTCCATCAAGTTTGAGCGTGACGAGCGGCTGACGTTCTTTGTCCACGACGATGTCGTTGACGGAGAGCGAAACCTCATTACGGATATGGAATCAGAACTCGGCCGATCTATCCCGAAGTTCGACGTTCGCGAGGCAGTATATCGTGCGGCACTTCGAAACCGCGACGACATTCTCGACGAACTTCTCAAAATGGGATACTCGACCGACGATAGTTAGCGATTGCAAGCCACGACTCAATCACGTTTTGCCACGTTTGCTAATCTCGCGTTGCTTGAGTTGAGGGTTATAGATAGTTGAGTACTCGTTGGGACGTAGCTGGAATTGGTTTGGCGATGAGAAACCACGATGGCTGGTGGAACCCCCTCCCCCCTTTTTCGAGTTGTAAAACCTTGAGGGGGTGGGGAGGGGGTAGCCCGTCAGGACACCGTGAAACTAACGAAAACGCCGATTTAGAAAGATAGAAACCGTGTACGTCCTGTTCTGCTTCCCACTATTAAAAAGGAAAGTTTTATACTGGTAGCTCAGAAACAGTATCTGTAATACGTTCTTAAACAAACCATTAATAATATTTTATTATATAGTTGCAGACACTCTAAGCTTCTCACTAAAGAGCCGAGTAAATCTGCTATTATCGAAAACTCCGGCAAGTAAGCCGCTCTACGACGCTTTCAACTATAGCATTTCCCGTTAGATACTGTTGGAGACTACCCCTCCATACCGATTTACAACTCGAAAAAGGGGGGAGAGGGTGTCCGCAACATCTTCTCATGCTGACGCACGAGGAATCTTTAAGGTGACATGGAGCTATTCCATCGTCTCCGAAAACAACCTTCCTCCTTGCGTAGGGACCTTTCTCTTGAGTCGAGAATACTCTGTTTGTGTACCACACATCAGGTCTCATCGAGAGTCAGGCGAATTTGATGTCCAAAAGGAGAGCAGAACCGACCGAGCAACTGACTGGACGCCACCAAAACGATCAGAGTACACACCAAGCGGGATAGGTTCGGTGTGTTGTCGCTGTACTATCGACTAAGACACTTACTACTCGAAAACGGGGGGAGAGATAACCCCCGAAATGAAGGAACTGACGACGACGTATCCGTTACAAATCGATAACGGGGGGTGATAGTTTACGAAGACGGTATCTAGGGAGAGATAGTAATATCCGCCTACAATAGCTAGCTCGACCGATTTCGCTGGCTTACAACTCCACAAAGGTCCACTTTTTTATAGCCGGAGTTCGATGGGGTTCATAATGGGCCGGAAGGGACGGACAGAGAGCTCGGATGAGCAAGCAACCGAACAGAACCGTGAATTTTTCGCTACTGATTCTGAAGACTCCGAGCAGGCCGACTCAACGGGTGAAAGTTCGGACTCATCTTCGACCTCGCAAACGACTTTCGAGAACGACCCCGATGCTCTCAATAATGCGATAGATGATGACGGGGGTGGGATTTCAATCCGCGACCGACTTCAAACTCAGTCATCTGGTGGCGTCTTCGCTGACAAAGATCTTGTCCGGTCAGATACCATCATCGATGAGGACCGTATCGTTGGCCGTGATGACCAGCTAGCCCGCGTCGTTGACAACCTCAAACCTGTCCTTCAGAACGAAGGCATCCCAGATATGCTCCTGAGTGGCCCGTCAGGAACCGGGAAATCCCTCATCATCCATGCGGTCTGCAAGCAAATCGTCGAACTCTGTGAATCACAGGACAAGACGTTCGGGGTTCTTTCTATTAACTGCGAGGGGCCAAAGACCGCAGACCGAGCAGTCTATCGGTTAGTCAAAGCTGCTGCTGACGATCTCGGTGTCGATCCGGGGGTACCTCAGACTGGCGTTTCAACGGACCAAAAGCTAGAACGGCTCTATGAACTTATGCGGGAGCATTACGACGGAGTCATCTTCATTCTCGACGAAATCGACATGCTCGAAGGGCCATACCAGGAGGCAGAATATAATTCTCTCATCTACCAGCTTTCACGGGCCCGAAAGCTCGCTGATTTTGATGGCCCAATCTCACTCACGACCATCACTAACTACGCTGATTTCATGAAGGACCTCAACAGTCGAGCGCAGAGTTCCTACAACCCGGATGATATCTTCTTCGATGACTATGATGCGACGCAACTCCGGAGCATTCTCAAATATCGCCGTGACGCGTTCAAACCAGATTCCCTCGCAGAAGACGTCATTCCGCTCGTGGCTGCGTTCGGTTCCCAAACGCATGGTGACGCTCGAAAAGCAATTGATCTCCTCAGATGGGCTGGTGAACTCGCTGAACGACGTGGCGCTGACATGGTCACCGAGAATGATGTTCGCGAGGCCCAAGAGAAATACACCGAGAATCGGAAACTCCGCCATATTAGCGGGATTTCGACGCAGAAGAAACTCTCCATCTATGCCGTGGCGGCTACTGCCCACTATGCAAAGGAACATCCTGAGTGGATACCGGCCGGGCCTGCGTTCAAAACGTATCAATTCATCGCAGATACGATGGACGCGGATCAATACAGTCGTGAAACCTTCGTGAATCACGTCACGGAGCAGAGTACGTATGGTGTGTTGGACTTCGAGCGACGAGGTAAGGGTCGAGGAAGAGGGGTGCACATGTATTTCTCCCTCTCTGAGAATCCAGAGACGATATTGGAGACGATTCGTGAGGATTCTCGGTTCGCTGATTTAGCTCACGAAGACGCGACTATCCGTGCTGTCGTTCGTGAACGGCTGAAGAACTTCCACACTAAGAACTGATTGCGTCTCCTGCCCTAGGGGTTTACTACTCGAAAACGGGGGGTGTGTGTTTCGAGTGTCGGATTACAACTCGAAAAAGGGGGGTGGTAGATGTCGTTGATTTCGTTACTACTCGAAAACGGGGGGTGGGTGCATCTTAGGTAGAGTGTTACAGCTCGAAAACGGAGTGGGTGAACCGTGAGAACCGTCTCTCTGCATCATCGGATCTCCTCTCGCTACTCCCTTCCCTACTTACTACTCGAAAACGGGGTATTAGTCCTCTCGCTGATTTACTGGAGTATCAGTAAATATCGACTCACTCGTCCGGATTGACGGGTCCCTTGTACTGTGAACGGATTTTGTCTCCGTCCCGCCATTGCCAATAGTAGTAGCGATTGTCGTTAATCTCCTTGATCGTAATCGTCGCCTTCGAGGGAACGTCATCTGGGAGGTCGTCCGGCCGTTCTTCGATTTCATCTTCTTCGTCTTTCTCGGCAAGACGAGCTTCACGCTCACGGTGTTCAGCGAGCTTCTCCGCGTAGCTGGCGACGTGACGAAGGAGCTCGGGCGAGGAGTCGTTGAGGGTGTCGACGATGTCGGTGGGGAGTTCGGCTGGGGGTGTCGGTGGCTCGTAGGACATGGTGGCACACTCTGTGTTAACCAACATAGGCCGCTACTACTGTAGTTTTGTTGGTTAAGGCTGTTTCGGGACCGCCAACCCCTGGCAACTGTAACATTACCCGAAACCATTTCATATACTAGTTTCGTATTATGTTACACCGAGTTGCAGAGCATCGAACTGGAGGTCCTCGCCACCGTCGAACGCGGCGACACGATCTCCGACCTCGCGACGAATCTCGACCATAGCAAGAGTTATCTCTCCCGTGCCGTCGCGGCCCTCGCCGAGAAAGGCTTAGTCTACACGAAGCGCAACGGCCGCGAAAAACGAGTCATCCCTTCGGATGCTCGGGCGGTCGAACTCTACCAAGATTTCGTGCGCCAGCACTCCTACATCGAGTTTGCCGAGTTGCTGACGGGCAAGGCACTCGAGGTACTCTATTACCTGGACCAGCCACAAACCGTCTCTGAGATCGCCGCGTAAAGCGACAACTACCGCAACACCGTCAATCGCGTTCTCAAACGGTTACGGGACCGGGGACTCGTCGGCACGGACGACGGACGCTACCACTTCAACGGAAACTTCGGGCGACTTCACGACTTCGCACGTGAGCTTGCCCACCATCTCCACCGACAGTGCCTCGAATCGGTAGTCGACACCGCAACCAACACCACCCAAACGGGGGAAATATAATGCGGGGCGAGTACGTACCCCCAGATATGAATAGTGAGGCCGCGGCCGAGGCGCTTCCTGCTGGCTCACACCGCGAGGCAGCCACAGCCTTTGTCGAGCGCGCACGGTCTCAGCACGGTGATGACCTCGTTGAGCTATACGTTTTCGGGTCGACTGTCCGTGGCGAAGCAAGGGGTCGGTCGAGCGACGTCGATATCCTGGTCGTCCTCCCGGATGCACCAGACCGAGACGCTATCGCTGATTCCCTCCGTGACATCGCCTACGATGTGATGCTTGAACACGGGCCGCTCGTCGAACTCCACATTTTGGACGAGACTACGTTTGAGCGCCACCGGAACGAAGGGAACCCGTTTGTTCACAATGTTCTCAGCGAGGGTCGATCCTATGCCTGATGAGGAAGCCCCGAGTGATGCTGCGGTCGAGGATCAACTCCGACAGGCCACCAAGCGCTTTCTGATGCTGACGGAGCACGGGATGCAGGGCTCTCCGACGCGGTCATCATTAACCGACTGTACTATGCGTGCTTTCATGCCGCACAGGCCGCCTTATACGACCGAGGGTATGATCCTAGCACCCATGGCGGTGTTCTCTCCTTATTCGGATCAGAGATCGTTAGTGAAGGCGATGCATCGCGCGAAGACGGTCGCTTTCTGAACGACCTCGGGGAACTCCGCCAGCAGGCTGACTACGGCTATGGGACTCTCGACGAGGATGTCGATGCACTTCTTTCACGAACTCGCAAATTCGTCGCCGAAATGGAAACTCTCTGCTCAACTGAGGATTGACATCCCTAACTACGTTCCGTTCAATGGGCCTGACGAGTTCGCACAGCTCTACTCCGAGTCGCCCGAGAGCAAGTTGAGAAAGTAGATACTTGAGCGGATTACGTCTCGTCTGGTTCTCTGGTTGATTAGTCAATCCTCTCAATGATTTCTTTTGCCGTGTTGCTAATCCGGTCAAGCCGATTTTGGATCGACGCTGGATTATCTTCTTGCCATGCAGCAAGATAGAACGCCGACCCACTTGTGTCGAGCCCGCAGTACCGGCCAACGATGTATGCGACGGCTTCTGCTTCGACCTCGCGTTTCGCCCGCTCGGTTTTGTCGGTGATGTCCGAGTGGAGGAGTGCGTGGGCGTATTCGTGAATCAGCGTGACAGCGAGATCGGCGTGATTCGAGCGGGCTTTCGCCTCGACGACTGGTTGGAGATCACGCTTCCTCCGATATTTGCAGACGCCCGTTGCGTCGCCATGCTCCCACTCGCCAGCATTGACGATACGAACTGTCACGCCGATATCAGCGGCTGCATCCTTGAGTGTAGGCACGAGGTCGTCGGCGTCGCCAGTCGCCTCCGTTTCTAACTCAGGGAGCGGCTCACCTTCAGTCTGGGACACGTCGAAGACCGCCGTTGGCTTGAAGCCGACAAGCCCCTTCGACCACTCCTCCGGTGATGTCTCGTCGTACTCACAACCGATTTGCTCGTGGTAGCTCGGCGAATTCTCACACTCGGGACATCGGTTGGTGATGATCGGTGTCCAGATCCAGATGGCCTGTTCGCCTTCCTGGACGTGCCGGTCGAACTCATTCCGCCACGTGTTGTAGCCTGCGACCTTCGTCGCTTCGGGATACTGGAGCTTAATGAGAAGCGTGTTCCGATGGGAATAGTCGTGGAAGCGACTCTGGACGTCCAGCCAGTCTTGGAACTCCTCGCTGGCCTGCGCATCGTCGACGTGGTCGACGAGGTCGTCGATCCACGCTTCGATGGTACTGTGCATCTCGTCGCGTCGGGCGTCGGTCTCCTCGAATGAGACCGACGAATCACTGGTCGTAGTCATGATTTTCAGTAAATCGCGTTCACGGCGACTGCGTCGGAGTAGGACGCGCCGCACCCCTCGGGGCGCAAAAAACACTCGTGGCGTCACGCCGGTGGGAGGTAGACGCTCTGCTCGCCAGCAAGTTCTTCGAGGTGATTCCGGTGCCGGTGTGAAAAGTAGCAGTCGTAGCTGCAGTAGCCACAGATGTCCCCCGTGTCGTACTCTGCGACGTATGGACCGCGGTCGGTCGTCCACACGTTTGTGCCACACTCAGTACACGCCGCACTCTCGATATCGCCCGGTGACGGACCCTGATACGCGATTTGGGGCTCGTCTTCCTGGGGTGTCGACTCGGGCCAGACGCCCTGCGCCTGCCAGAACTCACGAATCCGAGCGAGGCCGTGGCGCACGGTCTTGCGAACAGTTACATGATCGGCGTTGCGACCGCTGTCGTCCCACCCATCGGGCGTCCAAAACTCGCCGAACTGCGCCCCCCGATGGACACCGTTCCAATCGAGGCCGACGATATCGGCCGGTGGGTCGCCCGTCAGCGTCGGGCGAGTAAGCTGGTCAATCACGCTGAGTTGCTTGGGCGGGCTTCCACCGAGAATGTGGACGCGACGGCCACGCCAATCCACAGGGTCAGAGAATTCGTGAGCGAGTCGATCGGCGTAGCCGCGGGAGTACCCGACGACAAGATCATCGGGGACTGCGCGAATTGTGGCACGGCACTTTGGAACGATCACGAGGTCTGCACCGGGGTAGCTTCCCTGGATTTCGCGTGCGGTGGTAACGTATTCATCGACCTCGTCGACGTCGTAGGCGTCACCGATTACCCCGACCTGCGGTTCGTACTCGAAAAAGCGCTCGACGTATCGATCAAGGTCGGGATTGCGAAAATCGTTGTCGAGCATCCCGACCGGTAGCTCCAGATCTGTGTACTGGTGCTGTTGGTAGGTACAGTCTTCGCGAAAGCCCGTAAGAAAACCGAGTCGGAATGCATCAAGCGCGAAGGGAACGCGGTGGAGGAACGCTACGTGGTCGGCCTGACGGGCAGTTGTAATTTCCGTTGCGATGCGACTGGTCGGACGTGCTGAGAGTGCCATCTCGAATCACCTCGAAGACGCGGGAGTGGTCGCCCCGCACCCCTCGGGGGCAGAAAAACCAGTCGCAGACGCCAACGTTAACCAACAATGTCCGTAGCTCTTTCCCTATTGTTGGTTAATCCTCGAAGAGACACCGAGTGGCCGCATCCTCGCCTGTAAGCGTCCGTTGGTCGTCGGCAGTATCGGCGAATAGGGTCGCTTGGTCACTCTCGGCCGAGCGCGCTACTTCGGGCCGGTCGTCAACGCCGAACTGGTCTGCTTCCGGCCGTTCCAGCTTGGAATCACGCTCACGGTGGTCGACCTCACCGCCGAAATCTTCGAGGGATGTCTCGACGCTTTCTTCGACGACTTCGAGTTGGCCGTCGTCTCCAAACGCGGTCTGGTGCCGAATCTCGATTTCTGGTTGATTACTCATGTTCTTCGAGCCTCCGCCCATTCGAGGCTCAAAAACGTGCTCTCCGCGAGACGAAGTGTTACCCGTAGTTGGTAGCATGGTTTCTGTATTCAGAACCGCCCGTGTAACCGTCGCTGAATCTGGAGCGTGCCTCTATTACTGCCACCAACGATTTGACCTACAGGTGTCAGAAAGAGTGTGCTGAATAGAGGGCGCAAATCGGTCGGTGTCACAAACTCTCTACAGTCGCACTGTTACAAAATATGACCACCAATCGGTGTCGATATTTCGACAAAAAGGTGCGTCAGACGGTGGGCTATCTATTCAAATTCTGGATACTCTTCTAAATGTTCCCATACCTCATCGAAACACAGGTCAGCCATTACTTTAGCTGGGTGTATTATCCACGATTCATCTGTAGCTGTTTCACTAACATCCAAATTTGTGGCATTTCGGACCACCCGAGCACGAGTTTCTGGATCTACGTGGCTGCCCCAGAGTTTCGTCTCAATAAGAAGCTCTGGTGATTCGACTATGCTCGCCGCCCTGGTCCGCACAATTCTGGCATCATCAATAAAACCATCCGCAAGTGTGGCCATTGCGGAGTCTGCCCAGTCGGTGATGGGCTCTTGTCTCCAGATATCATGACACAATGCACCAATCGCCGCTGCACGTACCCGAGGATCAGAATCTTCAGACGCTTCCAAGAGTTGTTCCGCGACAGGATCTGGATCAAATTCGTACGTATAATCGAATGCTTTTGCACTCCAGGCCCGGATATCAGCATCATCAGCCGACAGACACTCCCCAAGAGCGTTGATAGTGGTGGTTGAATGGTTGCGGCCGCAACGCCCCTCAGTTGGAATCCCGTGTCGGGCACAGAGCGCTGCTGCCGCCTTCGCTGTCTTCGTATTACGTACTTTCTTTGTGATATGCTCGCTGTCGAGTTCTCCATTCTTTCCCAGATCGGTTTGATCTGTCTCTGGCAGCACGTGTATCATCCTACGTGCATATTGGCCTGCAGGTGATGTGTCTCTGAGGTGATCCGTGGCGAGATCCAGTATCTCCCATATCCTTGTTGGGTCTGAAATCCTCTTTGTCCCTTGATTTTCGAGCGCTTTGATGAATTGTTCGGTGGATTCCTGAAAGTTCATGGTTTAGAGCTCCCTTTTCCCCTGTATTCCATGTTCCAAGAGAAAATAGTCAAGGACCACACGTCCATACGAGACATCACGAAAGATGTCCGTCTGTAAGAATTCTCCATCAATCCATTCGTAAATCCGCCCGGTTCCGGCCCCAGCTGTGTCTTGAATGTTTATTGCGAGTGCTTTTGAACACGGTACCTCCAAGGACTGAAATGCCTCGCCATCAAAACCGTGAACTCGCCAGACGACTCTTGTTTCATCAAAGCCTATGTTCGGATCTTGCTGTTCGTCTTCTCGACAGACTTGAGCGTCAACTTCTGTTAAGGAGTGACGAAGATCAGAAGCTACACTTTCTGGTGTATGTTTTCCTGGGTCGAATGTTACACATGTCCAACTACTCATGCCAACTTCTATACGTGGAATGGATTAAAAATTATGCACGCTGTCAAACCGTTGCATCACGCTGCAGAGAATCGACTCCCTGGAATCTCTTTAGTGTGTTTGGGGCCTGGTATGTATCACATGGTCTGTAGAGATGCAAACTCAGTAACTGACTTGAGCGAGTAACTGAAAAAACGAAAACGCTGTGCTGACTACATGCTCTGTATTCAGCATGTCCCTCGAAATACTATCTGTAACTAATGGGAAGTCCCATAGTTAATCCGTACCACGAATTGAGCAAAACCACCGAATCAGTTACGGGCTATAAACTGAATAAAGAAATCGTATCACCAACTACTGCTACGCCTACTTTGACCTGATTTCTTCTGCACGCCGCTTGAGTCGTCGAAGAATCTGGATGCGATTCTGGTGGGTATTCTCGTAGGCGACACAGGCACGGAGGGTGTCCATGTCGTCTATCGTCGCAATGCTTGGGTCGATGAGCCGGATGTTTCGCGGCTCAAGTCGTTGTTCTGGTGAGAGTCCATTCGATTCGCCATCTGTGACGTTGCTCATTTGTTGTCGCCTCTGCTCCTGTCGGAGGCGACGAAAAAACAACCGAGAGCGATTTTTTGGACTCTACGCCGGAAGCCTACATGAGACGTGTTTCGAGGTGCGGATGAAAGAGCGCGACCGGACTAGCAGTCGCGGTCGGTGTACCGCTGGCGCTCCGGCCGAATCCCTCCAGCGAGGACCTCGCTTTCGTAGTGATCGCCGACGCTTCTATTGAGATCAACGAGTTTGAACACGCCGTCACCGGTCCAGCCACAGTCGGCTGAACATCGAGCGACCGCGTACGCATCTGCATCCTCGCCAAGATGAATGCCGTCGAGCGTGAGCGCGCTATCGCACGCTGGACAGATGGGACTGACCGAGGTGTACGTGTGTCCGAGCATCACCTGAATGTCTGCAGTGGTGTCACCGAGCGTCTCGTTGAAGACGCTGCCGACGGCCGTTTCGAGTGACTCACAGAGTGCCTGCTGTCCGGCTTCGTCTTCTGGAAGGTTGGCGTTCGTAACTGCGATGGTTAGTCGTGCGAGCGAAGCGTCGTCGTTGGTGTTTTCGGGGGAAGTCATAGAGTTCGGAATCTGCTGTTGATTGTGCTTCGATACCGCGTGGCAGAACGTACAGGGGTCGTCTTGACGTACAGAGTGCTATTCAGGGAGGTCACGTCGTCCAGTCCGGTAGCACTCCCAGCACGGAAAATCGCTGGAGAGGTCTGCACAGTCGCAGTCTGGCTCGTCGGCCTCCGGTTGTTCTTCGGAGTTCTCCTCGTGGTCGCGCACTTGGTTTGAGGGCTGGACAGCCTCGCCACCGTCGGCGAGGAGTTGGTGGTGGCGGACAGCGTCGAGAATGGGTCGGCGGAGCGCAACAGCGACGCGGTGTTTGCACGCCCCGCTGTATTTCGCGTCTGCCGGGCACGTACACGCTGTCGGCAGGTCGTCCTCGATGCGAACGGTGTACTCGTGATTCTCCGGGTCGGCGTAGCTTCCATTCCGAACACGCACATCACCGTTTTGGAGTTCGAATTCAAGGGCTTCGTACTGGGCGCGTTTCCGGACTCTACTCGTCGTCTCTAGGTTTGCAAGTGGCGTTGTCATACTGGTCGTGGGGCACCGAGAAGTCGAGTGCCCCGCACCCTTCGGGGGCAGAAAATAATCCTGCTGTATCAATACTACTTAGAACCCCTTCGGGAAATGGGGAATACTGCTTGTCTTCTCATCTACGCTCCCGAGGAGACTCTTGTTTGCCCAGCTACGATACTACAATCTGGAAAACGCTACCCAATCGGCGTCATCGATACGTTTCGATCTCGACGCCGTCGATCGTTCCGAAATGAGAGTCGGCCGTCAAAATCGGCTCGTCGCGTTCGAGTGCTGTCGCTGCAATTGCGGCATCACCTTTCCCGATGCCCGGCCCATCGCCATCGTCTGCGTTCATTTGCTCGCCGAGCAGTCGACCAGCACGACGGGAGATACTCGGTGTCATCTCCACGAGCGGGTAGGTGTCGAGAATCGCTTCGACTTGCTGGCGTTCCTGTGCCGAGTTTGCGACTTTCCCCACGCCGATGTAGAGTTCGAGCAGGGTCATCGCGGGAATGACGAGGGGGACACCTGCGGCTTCGAGTTCTCGTTCTTTCTCGACGGCCTCCTCCACACCGTCGATGACGTCCAGAACGAAGCTCGTGTCGACGATCATTCGAAGCGTTCGCCGATTTCACGGACCTCGGCAACGTCCTCTTCATCTGCTGTTTCGATCGCGTCCCGCATCTCGTCCACCTGGTCATCATCGAAGACGTCCTGAAGGTCACGAAGCGAACGGTCGTTGATGAGGCGCTCGATGGCGTCACTAAACGACTCTCCCTCCTGCTTGGTTGCTTTGATGCGCTCGTAGAGGTCATCGTTGAGTCGGACCTGGTGCGACATTCTTGTTGACAACGTTGACACCGAACGTGAATTAGTGTTTGGGTCACTCACGAAACCTCTCCTCCGACATTCGCTGCAAACGAGTTCAGTATTAGCATTCAGTTCTCAACTGGCTCAAGAGTCCGAAGGTCTGCTCGCAGGACGTCGCCATGCCGGACGACGTATCGAGAGGCAAGCACCGGGAACCGACATTTCGTAAATCCGGCCGTCTGAATATCGAGTTCGTCGCCCTCCTTGACGTACGTTGCGAGTGCTTGAAGGAACTCGTGGGTCCGCTGTCCTGCTTCGTAGTCTGGCAGGCCGTTTTCTCGACGCCCGTAGACCTCGAATGCGTCGTAGCCCCAAATCGAGAGTCGGTCGTTGTCGTCAACCTCCCATTCAAGCGTTCCGAAACAGTATGATTCGCAGAGTTCTCGAACTGCCTGTGCATCGGTGACGGTGACACCGTCCGACGTTGTTGCTGCTTGGAGTGTTGCCATGTTTCTCGGGCAGGGACTGCTATCCCCGCACCTTTCAGGGGTCGAAAAACACATCGTAATCGCCGGTCTCAATCGGATTCACTTCTGCGCGGCCTCGGCGAGTTTCGATGGCGAGTCTCTATTCGAGGGGGACGAAATAGAGTATTCTAGTAGTGGAGGAACTCTTTGTCGGGTTTTCAAGTACGGGTGGTCCTATCGTACTTGTAAATAGATGGATGTCTCGTACCAGAATGCGAATGTCTACGCTGGCAATGAGTCTACCCTCTTGCGATTTCACACGAATGACGGGACGACCGCGTGCATCCTCATCGACGCTGGAGAAGGCGTCGATGTAGACGAATTACTCGCTGATGACGAATATCTTAACGCGATACTGCTCACGCACGGCCATATCGACCACTATCGAACGCTTGGCGACAACGTTCGCCACAACGCTCCGATCTATACTGCGCCCGCAACAGCAACAATTGTCGAGCGCGCACTCCCCGAAGCCCAGAAACACAACGACCTCGGGGCTGTCTCAGACGCACTCAACGCGCTCGAACCAATCGAGGACTGGACCGCTATCCTGCCGAATCTCGAAGTTCGTCCAATTCCAGTCGGGCACACACCGGGTGCTGTCGGATTCGTCATCCGGTTCCACGACGAGGCGAGCGCTAACTCAGCATTCGATGACGAGATGCAGTATCTCTTGGCGACCGGTGACTTCACGACTCGGCCCTGCGCGGGATACCTTGGACTGGAGACGGCCTTGCCGGTCGATATCGACGCCGTTCTGCTGAACGTTTCGACGGCCGACGAGTACACGACCCACCTCAACGATTCGTTGCGAACGATTCTCGAACGTGGGTTCGCCGGGTCATCTGTCGTCGTTGCAACGAGCGCGCTAACTGGCGTCCACTACGCGACGCTCCTCGGCCACTTAGTCAACGAACTTGACCGGACACTTCCGATTCGACTCGTCGGTCAAACCGCGAAACTCTGGGACGACCTTGACTTCGATACGCCGAACGTCGAATCACAGCCGGTTTTCTCTGAGCCGTCGGAGGTCTTGGACTCGGGCGTCATCACGATTTGTGGTCCTGACGAGCCTGTCCGAGGAAGCGCCAAGCGATTGTTCGGGGCTATCGAGGACGACCCCTCTGCGGTGTTCGTCCAACTTACGACGGGCGGGGCTGAGCCTGCTTCCGGCGGGTCGTGTACCACCCACGCATTCGAGGTCATCAACCACCCGACGCCAGAGACACTCGACGAGACCGTCGCGGAGCTAGCGCCACAGCACGTCGTCATCAAGCACGCGACGGGTGGGGAGCTGAATCGGTTCCAGAAGCGCTACGACGAATGTTTCACATGGGGTACCAACGACTCACACGAGCACACTCTCTACGAGTCGGGGGAATGGGTTGCTCCGGGCTGGCTCACCGAGAGAGTCGTCCAAAAGATTCGGATGCAACAATGGCAGGCGCTCGGCGACAAACCCGTTGCCACCCGAGAGGACTTTCCCACTCCCGAGCGAACACCGGTCGATGTAGCGGCGGAAGGTGTGGCCGTTGATGAGTTCCGAGACCGATTCTCTACTCAATCGATTGAAGCGAGTCACGATGGTCGAACAAATGGCCCGTCTGCTTCGACTGAGGATCAACAGTCACATCCAGCAACGACTGAAGACGTGTGCGACGACCCAGTGGCGGCGAGTTCGCCGGATTCCGAGGCGGATTCGTTCGAATCAACGGTGTTGACTCAGCTGGACGCTATCGAGGCGAAGCTCGACGCCGAGGACGCGACCGAGACTGTGACGGCACGAGTATTGAGTGGAGATGGGCAGACATTCCTCCAAGTCTTGGACGAGACTGACCTCCCACCGGGCCAGCTAGTCGAGCTTCAAATCGGTGAGACGGCTATAGACGATTCTGGCTGAGACGCTATTTTAATGTGGTGGCTACCTGACAGTTGATTTTCGAGAACAGGAGGTCTCGTTTGACCGACGGGCTGGTGTGTGACGGGATTTCTGCTCCCACCTGTTTCTTGTCTCAAAATCTGGCAGTCCTATTTAGTTGCGTAGGTATATCAGGCTCGGTTGACCGTGACTGTTTGAATCTATTCATTCCACTCCTATTCAATAATACCAAAAATAATTTTATAACTGAATTTATATCGGGATGTAATCAATGGACCGTCGCATGCAACGCACCCTCGCCGTCATCTTCTCTATCCTCATCGTCACGGCGACACTCACCCCTGCCAGCGCCGCTCTCTCCCCGCCGAACCAATCGCAGACCGACAGTTCACTCACCGACTCGCTCACGAATTCCCTCGCCGAGTTCGACGCACTTCCCGCGATACTCGGTGCAGGCAACGGCAACGGGAACGGCAAGGGGAAAGGCAAAAACACCTCGCAGACGACCACAGCCACCACGACACCGCCCGAAACCACCACCGCAAAACCACCGGGAGGCCCGCCAACAACCACCCGCAACAAAACGCGGGGCCCACCCGAGAACAAAACTCAGGGTCCTCCGGGGAATAAGACGCAAGGGCCACCAGGCAACAAAACTCAGGGGCCACCCGAAAACAAGACGCAGGGACCGCCGGGCAACAAAACCCAAGGCCCGCCCGGAAATAAGACGCGAGGTCCACCGGAAGACCCTGGTCCTCCTGAGGACCCCGGCCCGCCTGAAGACCGAGGGCCACCCGAAGACCGTGGCGGCGGTCCGCCGGAAGACCGCGGCCCGCCCGAGTGGGCACAGAACCCCAAAACGCCGCCGAGCGTCGCGCACAATCGGTCGGCGCTCGCCAACAAGAGCAAGCCACTCGCCAACGCCTCGGTCAACGTCACCTTCCGCGACGACGCCTCGGCCGCTGACTACCGGCTCGCGGCCATCGCCGCGCTCCAGCAGGCTGACTTCGACGGCCCCGGCCGGTCGGCCGAACGCCACCGCACCGCCGCGCTCAAAGCCCTCAACAAAACCCTCCCCTACATCCTCGACGCGAACCGCACCACGTCGGCAGTCCTCTTCGACCACGACAAAGAAGCCAGCACCCCGCCGCAATTCGCGCCGAATGTCACGAACCTCCTCGTGCGGTCCGACGAACAACTCGCCGCAACCGCTATTGGGGACGCCGAGCGTGTCCGCAAGACGCTCCGCGAGCGAAACATCTCGTTCAACGAATCGGCAGTCGCGGAGAATATCACGACCGCCAAAGCCGCGGTCGAGCGTGCTGAGCGCTTCCGGAATCGCGGCCAGCACCACACCGCCATCAGCCAGTACCGGGTCGCATGGATTCACGCCCAGCAGGCACTCGACGTGATGGACCTCGCCACCACACCGAACGTCACGATTACTAGCCGCGGGGACTTGCCGCACACGGAGAATATCACTCACGCGGTCCGAGGCCGGGTGTTCGACGTGCGCGGCCACGAACTCGATACTGTCCGCGTCACGCTGAATGGAACAAGTCGCACGGTCACGCTCTCGGTGAACGCGACACCCGAGACGACCCCCGGCGCAGTCGCCACCTTCCGGACCAACCTGACCCTCACTAAGCAGATCAACGTCATCGAGGTTTCGGCGACCGACCCGAACCGACGCTGGGCACCTGACTATCCCGACGTGAACGCGACAACGGGCCGGGATGTCCTCCGGCTTGACGCCGATGGTCTGCCCGACACCTACGAGCAGAACGTTATCGGGACTGACCCGCTGGACCCCGACAGCAATGCAACCCAGACCGCACAGAACGAGTCGGCGAACAACATCACGGACGGTGCGGAGGACTTAGATGGCGACGGCGAAACCGTCTACGAGGCCTACCGCTACGGTCTCGACCCGTTCGACAACGACACCGACGGGGACCGCCTGCAGGACGGCTTCGAACTTCGGTTCCAAGGCATCGACCCTGCCCGCAACGATACCGACAACGACTCGGTCTCGGACGCCGCGGAGGACCTCGACAACGACACGCTGTCGAACTTCCGCGAACAGAACGCAAGTACCAGTCCTGTTCAACCGGACACCGATATCGACGGGCTGAACGACTCGGAAGAACTGGCGAACGGGACCGACCCCCTTGCGCCTGATACGGACGCTGACGGGCTTCTCGACCCCGACGAGTACGAGGTCGGGACGGACCCGACCGTGGCCGACACTGACGGAGACGGGGTACTCGACGGCAACGAGACGTTCTCGACCAGTAAAACCGATTCGGAGACTGGCGTGTCGGTCAACATCACCGGCAAGGGTAACGCCGCGTCGACGCTCTCGATCAACAACAGCACCGAGCCGATGCTGAAGACCGACAGCATCAAGAACGTCAGCGCGTCGGCCGCCTACGATTTCGAGGCCACGGCGAATTTCTCGACCGCGAATATCACGATTCCCTACAACGAGTCGCGCGTCGGCGACGCCGACGAGTCGAACCTCGGCGCGTACCGATATAACGAAACGCTCCAGACGCTCATCCCGGTGAACAACTCGACGGTCGATACCCGGAATAATACGGTGACGGCCGAGACGCCGCACTTCTCGACGTACACCGTACTTTCGACCGAGAAATGGGAGTCGCGCTTCGACGAGCCACTCCCCTCGAAGTGGTCGAACTCCGATAACTTCAGCGACCTCAACGAGTGGCGACAGAGCGGGAACGTCTCGATACAGACCGTCGAGAACGTCGAGGCCTCACTCGTGAGCGAAACCCGCCGTGAGAACGAGACCGACGAGGACTCGACCGCGGTCGTCGGGTCGGTTCACCGGGACACCGAGCGAAATTGGACGATTCCGAAGGAGAACGAGACGACCGAGAAACCACCGGACGACAACTCCAGCTCTGAGTGTCTCGTCAATACTACTTGTGTCGTACCGACGACGGAGGAAACCACCACCACGACTGAAGAACACGTCACAACCAAAGACCCCTACGAGGACTCCGACGGCGACGATACGTACGACCGAAACGACGACTGTCCGGACAAGCCCGGTGAAGCTGACGACGGGTGTGAAAAACACAGCGACGACGACGATATCCGGGACTGGAACGACGAGTGCGATACCCGGGAAGGCGAAGGTGACGGTTGTCCGACCCACAGCGACGACGACGACGTTCGAGACTTCTACGACGAGTGTGAGAACACGCCCGGCCTCGGCGAGGACGGCTGTACGATTCACTCCGACGACGACGATTACAACGACTACGACGACGACTGTCCGGAAGAACCGGGTACCGGGTCTGACGGGTGTCCCATCGACGACGACGGTGACGACACTCGCAATTTCTACGATAAATGTCCGGAGTTCCCCGGCTGGAAGGACAACGGCTGTCCGCACGAATCCGGCCTCGAACGCACCATCACGTTACGAGACGCCGAGACAGTCACGCTCGGCACCATCGCAAAGGCCGAGGCCGTCAGCAAGCGGTCGGTCGCCCAACTTGTCGTCGTCGGCCCTGACGGCGAGCGTATGGAGGTCTACGGCGAGGAGAACACGCCCGAGAGCGCGACTGATTCGATTGTTCGCACGAAGGGCATCATCCCCGGCGGCGACGGCGACGCCCACGGCGATTTCGAGGCGGTCGAGTACGACCTCTCGGAGTTCGCAGGAGAGGAGGTCACCATCAAAGTCGAGACGGTCGGGCGGGCGACCTTCGAGATTGACGCGCTGAAAATCGGCTACGACACCGACGGCGACACCATCTACGACGCCATCGAACGCCCGAGTTGCGGGCTTCGAGACGGCTCTGGACAGTGTCTGGACACCGACCCGTATCTCGCCGACACCGACGGTGACGGCCTCTCTGACAACTACGAAATCGGCGAGCGCAGGCAGGTCCATGGCCACGTCTACAAGAAGCTATACAGTAATCCGACGGTTCGGGACACCGACCACGACGGGCTGAGCGACGCTCAGGAAGTCCGCGGGACTTTCGAGATGGCGGTCACGCGGGACCCAGAGGCTTCCCGCAAGTACCTCAATGGAGAATGGCCGTCGGACAAACAAGAGCATCTCTACACCGAGACGGTCGATAGCGATCCGCTGAAATACGATACTGACGGCGACGGGTTGAACGACCGTCAAGAATGGCTGTACAAGACCGACCCGCGAAACAAGGACAGCGACGGTGACGGCCGCCTCGACGGTCGTGAGCGTGCGGTCGGTGAAGACCCCACACTTCACGATTATCGGGGGCCGGACATTCGGCCAAAGCGGTACGGATATATATTCAATTACAGCGCACCTCATATCAAGTATGTAGTCGAATATTTTGTCTTCGATCCAAGTGGTGTTTCCCGGACGAAGGTCACAAAGAATGGCGGGACGCGCTATCGAGCGTCGCCGAACGAGTTGTTCAGCCGCCACGACGGGTCATTCATCGAGACAGAAGCCGAAGTTAGCACAGGTGGCGGCAGTCTGACTGGCACGACGGTCAAAATAGTGGCAACTGACAGCCACGGAAACCGTGAGTCGCTTACTGCGGTCCAACGCTCGAATGATTGCGGTCAAGCCGCCAAACGCTGGACGGGATCGTACGAATACTTTACTGAAAGCGCGGTGCGAGGCTACGGTGTTTGTTCTGGCTTCCAAGCGAGCATCGGCAGTAGTCTCCAGTCTATTGTTGACTTGATAAACAACCCTGAGCAGATTCTTCCAAATCTCGTCGCCATCTTCAAATTGCTCGACAAATCCGGTCTTCTCGACATGTTTATCGATATGTTCATCTCCAGTATGGAAACGAAACAGAAGACCAATAATCCGTTTGCGGAAGGAACAGAGAAATATAGCGAATACCGTCGCGCATGGTACGCTGGGTACGCGACTGCATTCATCGCGAAGGCCCTTTATGGCGCTTCTGCCACTAAAGCGGTCAAAAGCACGAGCTATGCCGAAAAAATAGAGGATTTCGCTAAAGCGACGCGCGCCGGGAAGACCGCGATGCGAATAAAAGCGCCCTACGACCGCGGGAAAGCGCGCGTGGCGACGGGGCTTGCTCAGGCAGGCGGGAAGGCTGCTGGGCCGATTCTCCGCCGTGCGAAATCTGCTGGGGCGGCCTATCGGCTGTGGAAACTACAACGGAAGGGAGACGTTGATGTTGACTCCCTCTCGGAGACAGAGCGCAAGCGCGTCACTGGGTATCTCGCTCGTCATGGTGAAGACGGCGCGACAAATCTGCGCTGGATGGACGATGAAGACTTCGACGCGCTGTTTCGGAAAGCCTGCAGTAGCGGTGTTGGGATATCGAGACGTGGCGGTAGTGACTGTGCCGAGTTAGATGAAATTGAGCAGGATCAATACGAGGACGCCGCGGTGGAAGCAGGCGTAGACCCGAACCAGTTTGATGCGCGCTTAGAACAGTTAGATGTAAACGAGGGGTCAGCAAAGCGCGTCTTCGCTCAGACTGGAACAGACGGCGTCAAATTAGCGACCCAACTGGATGACGATGCACTTAGTCAGTTCGTCGAGATGGACGATGAAGCACGTCAAGTCCTTGTACGATCCTCGCGCTACGACGATGTTGAACTCACCTCCGAAAAAGTAGAGGATATTGGTAAAACACTTGCTAATCTTGATGGTGACGCCAAATATCAAGCGATTCGGGTGATGGACGATGCTGGCCCAGCAGGTATTCGCCTTACAAAGCGGCTATCTGCTGATGATCTCAAGCGGTTGTTTGACTACGACGGCGCTGGCGATCAGAAAATGCTGACGCGACTAAGCATAGTGTACGATAATGGGAAAATATCGGCTGAGCAAATTGAGATGTTCAGTCGTGACCTCGATGCACTCCGACGTGCCGATGTTGATGGTGTCGAACACGTGATTTACGAAGATATTGTCAAAAACGGTGAAGCGAGCAATGTTCAGGGTGCACTGTACGAATTCCGCACAGCTAATGCCCGCGTGGACAATCTAGATGATATTCGAGAAATCGGTAGAGAAATCAGAACTGTAAAATATGGTGAATTGAATGACGACCAACTCAAACAACTGATTAAAGAGATTGAATTCAAAGACGCCACGACATTCGAGCAGAAGAAAGAGGTCATACAGAGTGTTCTGAGTCCGACCTCTGACGGGCAAATCAAAGAAAATGAATTTGATATTTTGTTGGAAAATGGAAATTATCTAGAAGCAAAATCTGGAAGCGTCACGTACTCAGATATCCAAAGCAAGGTTATACGCTACAAAGCTGCCCAATTGAATAGAGACATCGCTCCGTCTGATGGAGTTATGAAAGTCATTGCCCCAGATGGTGAGTTCACAGACGGTCGTAGCGGAGAGTTGAATAAGGTCGGAGAACTAATTCGTGACACTCGTGGTCTTACGAAAGGAACGATGGCTAATAAGAAGGAACTGTCGGATAGCGATATCAATAGTTACCACGATTCCAAAGTGAGGAATATGAAAACCGATAAACGTCACAGTCAGATACTCGAAACGAGCGACATAGTCGATAGTATTCGTTCTCCCACCAAACTCAAAACCGCCACCAGATTTAAACCCAAAAATGGATTACAGTAATATATACTGTTGCAACCAATCCACTAATTAAAGATGTCTGACGAGTTCGTACAAGTCCATTTTGCCTACTGGGACGGCGACCACGACGAATTAGAGGCGGCCCACAAACAGGTGATTGAAGCAAATGGGATATTTGACATCGGCACCATGTCCATTTCCGGGCCATTCGGAACTGTCCAAATACGCACAAATGACGTTCCCGAAATCACGAGCATGTCTCATTTGGAACACTACGAATACGTAGATGATTCCATGGATATTGACCTCCTGTATGCACCACTGGTAAAATACTTTCTCGTGGAATCGCAATATCTAGATGAGGAGACCCACACAACCAATATCTCAAAGGCAACACCTTTGGAACAGTTCATCGAATTAGTAACCATCGGCTATCAGGCTACAGAGCAGAAACCTGCCGCAGTGTACGCCGAATCTCCGCCGCACAATTACTGGATTGCTACGTCAGGGACACCCCCCTTTACTGCGGAGTCACTCGCACACAACCAGTACCATCACCTGAGTTGGCTGACAATATTCACACCACCGATGGTTGAACACTACGGTCGTGAGACACTCCTCTCGGCCCCTGCGTGGAAAGTCGAGGAACTTGACGACGGCGCAATTTTGGTCGTCTGCCACGACGACGTTGCCGAGTGGCAAACCGACTGTCACGATGTTGCCGAACACATCGGACTCCCTTGGTATACAGATATCGAGTAAGTTTAGACCGCCTCAAGCACAGTCTAATTCAGCAGATTTGAGAGGAGATCATCTGCACCGTCTAAGACATCTACCAACTTCGAGTGGTTGGTTGACCCTACTCCTTCATCATGAGTCGAATTTTGGAAGACTTGCTCAACGTTCCTTTCGACAGTCGAGAGATCGAACTCGATTTAGGACGTTCGGAGAGACTCCCTTTGACTGCACTTCTGCCGAAACCTCTCCCAACGGACTTCAATCGACTCTTTTACTCTGCTAGTTGAATCTGACGAGTTTCCTCGGCGAGGTCTCGAATGTACGCTCGAAGTGTGTCCATATCGTCACGGGCGTCGTCAAGTGTTTTCGCTTTGACCTTCGCCTTAATCTGGTCTTCATCCCGCGTCCCACTCCCTCGCTTGAGTTTTACCGTGAGCGAGACACCGACATCGCTCCGCTCAATGTGCTCTGTCGGCGATGATTCGTCATTGGTTGATTTCGATTCGTTGCCTGCACGAGACGGTGAGTTGTGTTCTGACATGGTGTATCTGTATTACTTGATGTTCAGTTGGACGGTGCGACGGCTTTGTCGGACAGTTCATGAAGGACATTTTCGATGTCGGTGCCGGTGAGTCGCCAATACCCCTCCGGATGTGAGCAGTCTAACTGGCTCACGACCCTGCTTTTGAATGCGGTGTAGTGGGCTAGTGCGACATCTTCGTCGCCGGTGTAGTCCAGTAGGAGCGCAAGCGCAAGTTGCGCTGGGCCACTCCCACTGTATCCCCAGCTGAAGCCCGAGGGACTGTGGTTCGCCAGTTCGAGACTCTGCTGTGGCGTCACCTGCTCTTGACCGGGTTGTTTTTCTACGATAGCGCGTCCGCGCCGCCGGTAGCCGACGTAGACGACATCCTGTTTCTGGCTTGGCCGTGTCTGTTCGAGTGATTGTGAGTCGGTTGTTCCACTCATAGTTCGTTCCGAGGGACTACTTTGAGTCCCCCGCACCCCTCAGGGGGTGAAAAACTCACGCGGTCACACCGTCACGTTCCTTGGCTAGCTTGGGCGCTCAGTAGTGAACGTCTGCTGGGACAATCCAGAGATTCTCGCGCTCCTCAAGGATGCGGTCGAGTTGACCTCGATGCCGAATACCGCTGCCGTGTTCGTCATACAGGAAGATAGTGGGTCCATCGTACGCGCCAACTTGGTGGAACGCATGCCGGGCAAGCCCGTCGTCACGCATAATCTCCTCATCGCTCAGTTCCTCAAGTGCGTCCCGGACACGGTCGAGATTCCGCTTGAACTCGCTCTTCGTCGCCTCCCAGCCACGCTCCAACAGTTCTTGCCCATCGTCGGACTTGACGGGTGCTGCTACTGGCAGGTCGCCCCACCGGGCCTTCCCAGCGACTGACGTGCCCGACTCGTCAAACGTCACGTAGTAATCGAACACCGCAGTTGCGTGTGGGCTGGCTCCGACGAGTCGGTCGAAGACCGTCTTTCCATTTGCGAGTGCGTCGTCTCGTGTCGATGCCTCTACCAGCGAGTAAATAACCGTATGCATTGGTTTTCACTTCGATCTGCCGACGCACGCGACTACACGTCGCGCTACTGCTTGGTGCGCCGGCACTCATCGCCGGCGTAAAAAACACAGACAGTCATCGTCCAACTGGGAAGTAGTGGTAAGTGGGACTGTAGTTAACCAACAAACGCCGAATTCCGTGCTCGTCTGTTGGTTAAGGATGTCCGCTCTTATGTAGAGCTGCGGAAAGCCCCTGTAGTTACACTGAGCTGGCCATAATTCGGGAGTATGTCGTCTGCTCAGCCAGCGTTCGGCGCAATGTTTCGAGAGCTGATCGAGCTGGGCGTTGTCAAGATCGACACCGAGCCGCTCGATGCCCGCATCGAGCGGCGACTCAAGGACTTCTGGGAGAACACGTCCTGTCCACGCTGCGGGCACAACTCGGTTCAAACGTGGCCGCATCTCGACCGCGTGTGGTGCCGAGACTGCAACTTCAAGCCGGTCTACACCTACGGAACGCCGTTCCACGAGAAGCACCTCACCTGCGGCGAGGTACTTCTCGCATTCACGCTCTACGCTGATACCTTACTCAGTATCAACCAGATCGCGCCGTTGGTCGGGCGAGCCTACAAAACCATTCACACGGCGATTCGGGAGGTGGAAGCCGCGATTCATCGCGGCTTCCCCGTCGTCTGGAGCCTCCTCGACCAAACCATCGACGGACCGATACAAGTCGACGAATCTGGTGAGATCTGTTCGGGCTACAAAGGCCAAGAGCCGCCGCGGCACAGCCGTTCTCGCGGCGGCTCGTCCCAGAGAGGCCGATCACGCTGGCGAGGGCGTCACGGTGATCAACTGACGCTCGTCGCGGCGTGCCGCGACTCGCTTCGCGTGATCCGCGGCCAACTCGGCATCGACTACGACGGTGATCTTGAGCCAGTGATTCAGGCGGCTGAAGACCTCTCCCAGCCACTGGGAGAGGTCTGGACCGACGGTCTCCAAGCCTACCGAGAGATGGAGCGTGACCATCGAACCGTCGTGCACAAGGAACGGTACGTATCGCCCGAGGGCGTCCACATTAATCAGGCTGAGTGCCTGTTTTCGCTTGTTCAACCATGGCTGCGGAAGTTCCGCGGCCTGTCCAAGCAGGGCTTGGAACAGGCCGCTCGTACCTTCGGCATTGTTCGCTCACTCATCCTGGCTGGCAAATCCGTCGACTCAACCATTGAGTGTCTCGTTATCGGGGCTTTCCGCAGCTCTACATAAGAGCGAGGATGTCCTCCCGTCTATTGGTTCGCTTTGGGTTCTGGCCCGTATCGGGGCGTGCTGCAGACGTGGCACTCCCACATTGGCTGGCCACTCCATTCGTCGTCGGTGACAGTCTCGAAGTCGAGAAATCGATGCCTCGTATCGCGGTCGCACTCACGACACTCGAGGTGCCTCCTGTTCGGTCGCTCGCGTTGGTGGCTGTCAGTCCTGGTCTCTTCGACAGATTGCTGGAGTGCAATTGCGGGGACTAGCCACACGTCGTCTACGTCCTCAAGAAGAGTCTCAAGATGGTCTTTGTTCTGAATCCCACGTCCACCTTCGTCATAGAGGAACGTCGCATGTTCGCCGTCATGACGCGATTGCGTCGTGTCCTGCCACTCCGTCAGTTCACGAGCAGTCTTGAGTAGCTGTCTACCCGAGTTGGACGTAGTCCGTACTGCCTCAGGGAGTGAAGGCCATTTGCTGGTAAGTTGTGGTGCAGGCTCCTCGTCGAACTCGGAGATTGGTTGGCAGTCGTTGACCGCGGAGTCTCTGTCGGCCTTCACGAGGAGGTCCGCAGCTGCAGTCCCCTTCGCAATGGCACTATAGAATGTCGATGCTTCCACGACGAAATGAACAACGTGAAGCAGTGTCCACTCCGTATCTGAATTCGACTGTCCTGCGTCAGAGCTATCGAGGTGGTTCACCAGACAGAACCGACATTTGGTCCGACTCGAAGGAATAGTTGCTCCACAGGAAGAACACTCGCTCTCCGTTGCTATCGTCTCGTTTGGATATCTTGCAGCGACTGCATCTAGTCGCTGTTGGCTCGACTCCTTGTCGCTACTATTGGAGAGTTTGTCGTCGGGAACATGCGTTGCTTCGCCGACCGGCCGAAGTTCTTTGTAGTTAGAGCTCCGCTTAGTCATCAAGTAATGTAGTACTGCCTCGTCTTCGTATTTAAACGATCGCCCATAGTCAACTCCTATTGAGAACTGCGAATTAGGGGAACACGCGCATTTACATGACGAGTTCAGTCCCATTCACGTCGGTCCCACGCCCGATTTCGGCCGAGAGGCCGCGGTCATGACGGGTGGCCGTCAGTGGTGCTCCGGTACGTTTGCGTTCATTTTCCTCGAACGACTGCCACTCTGGTCCGTGGTCGATTCTGTGAATCGGTCGGGCGGGGTGTCGATTAGCCGTCGCCTCTGGCCCTATCGAAGCAATAAAAACGAGACCAGACAGAGGACGATGTTCGTGGAAATCGAACGTCTGATTTGTTCTAAACTTATATTCTATTCTCTTCTGATTCAAATTGGCTCTCGGAACCCTTACCCTATTTATAACCCACACATTAAAAGTAAATATATAATTTCAACTTTATTGAGGGGTGAGATCGTAGTGTAACGATGTCAGAGGCAGAAACCACCGAGCTAGTAGCGTTTCTTCACGAACACCCGCGGTTGATGGGGCTCCTGTTTACAAGCGCACTACTCGCTATGGAAACGATAGGACGAGCCGAAGCAGGCGGTGCCGCTACCGCTGGCCCCTAAGACTCACGAAGATCCTTCGCGGTAATCTCGTTGCTCCAGAACAGGTCGCCGTCGTAGACGACTGGATGATTGTCAATAGTAAAATGCCGCTCCAATTCTGCATCAGTAACTTCAAACGAATCTAACGGTCCCGATGCGAGATACTGCGTCGAACTTCCTCCGACTGTCGGGTCGAAAAGGGTGCCCATATTGAACTCCCGCATCGGAACTGTCGAGAGGTCCAGTTGCCACCCTTCCGTCGTCTTAGCTACGTCTGAGAGCAAGCAACAGCCACTTTTCGACTGCACGAGCGCTAGACCTCCGTCGCCAATCGTCATGTACGAATACCCTGCGACGACCCGCTGTACCAGATTGACGGCGGCCTGTAGTGGATAGCCACGATTGAGGGCCTTAGCCAGCGCGCATCCGACTTGCGTGCCCGTGCTATTCGTGATTTCTGAGAGAGTGACGACACCGCCGAGACTGCCAGCTTTGACGAGGGCCTCACCCTGTGCGTACGAGCGACAGGCATTCAGCAGGAACGCCTTCACGTTCACGTCGTCAAGCGTCCGCGCATCGAGATGGCCATCTGGACACCGGAGACCATTCGCGTCAACATGCCCGATGAAATGGAAGAAGTCGACGGACGTCTCTAGCAGTTCACGTACTTCCTCGCTCGTCAGCCCGTAGTGAATGTTTACGTCGAACTCGAGGAGTTCGCGGACGCCGTAGAACTCTTCGACGACGCCCTCGGATTCCATTTGGGCGTCATTACAGACGACGTGAATCGTAATCGAGGACTGCTCCGGCGTTTCTTGTTCGAGTTGGCGTTCGTACGCTTTTTTCGTCGCCTTCGTCGCACCAAGCGGATATCCGTCGCCGACCCACGCATGGCGAAGCGAGTCCGTCTCCTTCGGTGTAAAGATGTCGTCGTCAGAGCTGTCGTGTAGTTTACCAGCCGATCGGGTTAGCACACCGCCTGCATTACGAGTGTTTGTACCGCGAGTGAACTCGGTGAGCATGTCCGGTGTTGGTGCTGGGTCGTGCCCGTCCGGGGTCGGACTCCGGACGAATGCGAGTTGTGCTGCTGCGAAGGGAAGCATCGGTGCGTGGTCCGACTCGGGGACGATATCCATCGTCAACATCCACTGAGGGAGGTACGGTTCGACGACGGAGAACGGGACGGACAGATATGCCGCGAGTTGCTCTGGAAGCGACTGGTCGTAGAGCGTCTCGAAGTCAAGGTCGACGAGCGGCTCAACCTGATTTCGCTCGTGTAGATCAACCTCGTACAACCCCTCTGTCCGGGTGAGACAGTCGAAGAAGAACACTTGCTGTAACGTCCGGCTGACCACCTCCTCGTAGCCGAGTGGTCCGTCAAGTCGATACTCAAATCCGTCCGTGGTCACGAGTCGCGGTGTCTGTGCCGGTTCGACAGCCGCACCGAGATAGTACGCCAACGAGACCGCAGGATAGACGTACCCGTACTCCGGTGGCAATTCGAGTCGGACACCCGTTGCAGGTGACTTGATATCACTTGGCGCGTCGAACGTCTCACCGCGTTCGAGCAGTGGCGGGTGGCCACGCAACGTCGGGAATGACCGCTCTGGGGACGTATCTTTCAACGCGGAACCGAACAACGATACCGCGTCCATCAAGTCACGCGGGTCGTCAGGGACCGTAATCATCCCTGCGGGTTGCTCGTGGAACGACCGCGCACCGACGTGAACACAGACCGGCGTCGTCCCAAAGCTGATCCGAACCGTCGCGTCTCGGTACTCAATATCGAGGGTACTCTCGACACGAAGGTAGAGCTTGACGGGTGCTGTCGTCAGTTCCAGAACGTATTCACCATGTGGAAGCGACCGATCTGTCTGCCCACTCGTTTCGGCGAGTAGGTCTCCCGTTGGCGAACGAACATAGATATTCGACAACGACGGAATCTCAATGTCGGTCGTCTCGATACGAACCGCCGTCGTAATAGGAACCGGAAAGAGAGCGACGTCCGACGTTGTCGGATCAACTGCTGTCGGTGTAAAGAGAGCGAACTGTGCGTGTTCGATAGGGTCAAAAATATCGAGTCCCGTTTGGGAAGCGTGAGTCGTAATTCGAGGCTCCATTTTGTATTGAATCCGTGAATCCTACTTAGAGCTGCGTCCAGGGTGTCGATCCGACTTTTGGAATTCGCCAGCGTTGCTCCGCGGGGCTGCCGTTCCGTTTCCGAAGCTGGATTTCGGCGTCACAGTGCGCCATCAGCTTTTTAACGGTTTCGCGGTTTTCGTCAGGGTCCCGCTGATAAATAATGTGGAACATTCCGTTATCGACTTTCACACTCGCACTGATGGTGGCGATCAGTCGCTCAACTTCTGAGAAACTGTGTTTTTCGAGCAGGTGGCTGATTGAGTTGATGCCAACTCGCAGTTGGGCCGGTTTGAGGTCGCCGTCGCCGAACCACTCGATAGCATGCTGCAACTCCGACCGGAGTCCTTTGACTGCGTCTGTGTCTTGGCTGGCCGTTGCAATCTTCGGGGCCGCTGAGGCCGGAACACTCCGTTCATGTCCGTCGAGATCGATAATCCAGTTACGTGACGCCGCCTGTGGATCTGTCTCTTGAAAGTGAGCCGCTGCCTGCGCACGCGAACCGTCTGTTAACGCGAGGACGCGTTTTCGTGGTGGGGTGGCTTCCGGATCACCGAAGAGATTGCTAGTGGCGTACGCTGCGGTCTGCTCGCCGACCGCTCCGGTGACGAGGAGTGTACTGCCGGACTGTTTGAGTTTGCTGAGTTTTGCTCGCATTTCGTCCACGTCGAACTCTTCAGTCTCGGGGGCTGGCCCACCGCGAAAAGAAAGTCCATCAGCATTCCGTACCGACATCTCTGTTCTATATCTTATATTATAGAAATTAAACTTAATACTACTGGTTTCTAACAGCTCAGAAGTAACGAATTAGTAGCTGATTCTTGCGACCACTCAAAGACTCAGTATGAACGTCCGCAGGCACGACCCACACCTGCTCGTCGCTGTCAAGGACGCGGTCGAGTTGGTCTCGGTGACGAATCCCCGTGCCGGACTCCTCGTAGAGGAATACTGGCGGGCCGCGATATGCACCGAGGTCGTAGCACGCCTTCCGAACGAAGTTCTTATTCTGCATTATTGCTTCCGTATCGAGTTCCCCGAGTGCGTCGCGCACTCGGTCGAGGTTGTGCTCGAACTCCTTGACGGTCGCTTCCCAACCGGATTCGACTAGTTCTGTTCCGTCCTCAGAATCGATGGGTGCTGCTACAGGGCGCTCGCCCCAGCGTGCTTTGCCTGCAACGGTCGAACTGTTGTCGTCGAACGTTACGTAATAGTCGAAGACGGCACCGTCGGTTGGGCTTGCACCGACGAGTCCGTCGAACGTCGTCTTCGCGGCCGCGAGTGCTTGGTCTTCGCTCGATGCTTCGACAAGTGCGTAGATTAGCTGGTGCATCTGGATCACCTCGCCGACGCACCGTCCTCACAGTCCGAACGCGCTCGGGACTCCGACGTGCACCAGCGCCCCTGCTGGCGCACGACAAATTACGTCGGCTCGACATGGAATTCGCTACTTGCAGATGTACGGAAAGTAGAGACAGAATTCTGATAGCATCCGGGCACACGAGTCTCGCTATTAATTCTCCGAAACCGGTTCGAGTCCATCGAGATCTGCATACAGCACCTCACCACGTCGGACGACGTACCGAGACGCAAGGACGGGGAAGCGACACTTCGTAAATCCTGCCGTCTGGATGTCGAGGGTCTCACCCGTAGCGATATACGACGCGAGCTCTCGTAGAAATTCTTCAGTCCGCTCGCCACCCTCGTAATCTGGAAGGCCATTCTCACGCTGTTCGTAGACCTCGAACGCGTCGTATCCCCACAACGAGAATCGACCGTCGTCGTCCACATCCCACTTGAGCGTCCCGAAACAGTACGACTCGCAGAGCCTACGAACGCGCTCGGGGTCCGTTACAACTGCACCGTTTGATGTTGTCGCCGCTTGAAGCGTTGCCATTGGTTGCTATGATTTTGTCTCAGAAGCCGGATTCACGCCCAGTTCATCGAGCGCGTCTCGATGTGTCCGTATCGTCCGCGGACTAATGTCAGCTACCTCCGCGACGTCCCGCTGGCTGACCAACCAGCCGTGTTCGTGACATGCTTTGTAGAGGCAGGCCGCCGCGAACCCAGACGGCTGGACCCCAACCGTGATATCTGCTTCTTGTGCCGCCCTTGTGAGTGCTCGTGCCCGCTGACGTATCGAATCGGTCACCTCAAGCGCCGAGGCAAGTCGCGGCACGAACGCGGTCGGTTTGACGGGTTTCGTCGGAAGCCCGAGTTCCACGTTTATTGCTTGATAGGAACTACGCACTCTCGACTGCTTGACCCGCGCGACGTTCGCTACGTCGGCGAGCGTTCTGGAGAGACCGAGACATCGACACGCGCCGTGGACGCTCGCCGCCGCCATCGCTTCGACCGACCGTCCGCACAGGATGTCCTCGTTCTGTGCACTCCGGAACAGCGAACACGCCTGCTCGCCGAATGCTTTCGAGAGCCCGAGTGCACTAGTCAGCCGATGGATTTCACCGAGTCCATGCGCGAGAATCCGCTCGGCTTTCGACTGGAACCGACTACGACTGTGTTCACGACGCATCCGCGCGAGCCGACGGCGCTTCCGGCCCGCGAACTGTTCCCTCGTCGCTTCAACTTTCTCGCCGATTTCGGTTGAGAGGCCGCGGTCGTGGCGCGTCGCCGTCAGCGGCGCACCTGTACGCTCTCGGTTCTGCTCGTCGTCACTGAACGACCGCCACTCCGGCCCGTGGTCAATCCGTTCGTCCTCAAGAACGAGTCCACACTCCTCACACACGGTCTCTGCGACGTTGGTAGTGACCTGTCCGTCGCACTCCGGGCATTGGTTACTTTCGTTCTGTACGTCCTCGTCGAACGCCGTCTCGTAGATTTCGCTCGTTGCCATGATACTCACGAGGGACTCCGTGGATTGGTCTCTCGAAGAGGCCCTCACCCATTGAGGGCAAAATAAACACGTCGCGGTGGGGAACCAAATCTGACTGCTGTGGCGAAAGCCCGGCCGCGAACGGCACGTGGGCCGTGAGCGGCCCGGACCGGGGAGGTGGCGGTGACCGCATCACACCAGCAAAAATGGGGCCGAACCTTCTTTACTAGGTTTAGGAGAAAACTCGAGTTCCCCATTCGGGATTTGTACTCCATCGACTTCGACACTGGAGAAAGTGAAGGTTGCTGACTGCTAGATATCACCGAACTTCTCTCGGTACCACTCTCTATCCCGGGGATCTTTGATGTACGGCATTCTCGATACAAACTCGCTCGGTCAGTTCATAAACGTCCACAAACTACCCCCAGAAACGAAGGGACATCAACCGATTCGTAGCAGTAAACCGTATGTAGATGTTGTGGGAGACGTCTAGGAGAGAACGAAGTAGTTGTCTCCGCCGGCTTCTGCTCCTACTGCGTACTTGACATAGTCGTAGGCGTAATGCGAGATAGTGATGCGGTCATGCATTTCCATATCTCGGTCCATCGTCCAGATCTCGAAGTCATCTTCACCCGGTTGAGGAATCATCTCTTTGTTATCCATATTTGACTTAGCCGTATACCGCATCTGGCCATTCTTGAACTCTTGAGTCACATCAAACTCATCTTTGTGTTCCTCGTACATTGACCGAAGAAACTGGTGGTACTCGGTGTGAACCTGAGCTAGCACTTTCTCAATCCGTTCAAAGGCCAGTTGCAGTGTTGGCGGATCAGTACTTTCGACTTTGAGCTCAACCTTGAAATCCTCTGGACCCAACTCAACGAAGTTCATACCTCTCACTAGTGGATTGCCCAGCTCTGTTGATCTCTTCATATAGATCTGCAGGTAGTGGTACCGCATATCCGTCTCAAGCTGAAATAAATCATTCGGACGGTTCGGATCGCTGACCGAAACGGTTAGGTACGTCAGTTCCTCCTCATCATCAAAAGCACAATTGCGTAGCTGTAGGTTGATTTGCTCACCAACTTCAGGTGTGAAAGAGATTTCTTGGCCGGCGACGGCGTCGAAGATATTCCTGCGAGTATCCGATGTTGATTCTTGCTCAGGGGTTATGGATTGTGCCAATCTGATGGAGGATATGATACTACTGATGTCCATAAGATAGATCGTGGGCTCAAATCATATAGATGTCTGGTGACCATGGCGAAATTAGATCTCAGCCCGGTAAATGTCAGATCTATATTCTTCACAGCCCACGCCCTAGTGGAGTTCTAAGGGGCGAGGTCGGTTGACGAGCCGCGACGATGTCTTCGGGAGTGAACGACTGAAGGCTCGTCAGAGCTTCTCTCTGACGGTGTAAGCACCGCAACGGAGTGAGGAGCGCAGCGAGCCGCGGCCGTCGAGCGGCCGAGGGCCTTTGTGGACTACTCGATCCCGTCTGTCCCCGAGAACCGTACTCAGGGAACGTTTATTTGAGCGGGCTGACGTGAACCGATATGAATCGTAGACAGGTCCTCGCTGGCGCTGCCCTCGGAAGTACTGCCCTCACAGGGTGTACTTCTCGCCTTCCCTCCATTGGTTCCTTATCGACCACGTCGGGTCGCACGGAACCGCTTCCCGGCGAAGACGACGAGTCGTGGGCACAGTTCGGGTGAACGGCCGCCCATCCCGGACAGAATACGGACGTCACTATCGAGAGTCCTCAAGTACGCTGGCAGACGACCCTCCCTGCGGGTGTCACCCCTCCGGCAGTCGTCGGCGAGACGGTGTTCGTCAGCGGCGGTATCTTCAACGACCACAACGAGGACCACGCCGCAGGCGGCGTGTACGCCTTCGACCGTGAGACAGGCGACGAGAAGTGGAAGACGACATTCCCAGCGCTCGGTGGTGGGTTCGCTGGCTGTCCGCCGACGATCTACAAGGGGTCGGTCTATGTTGGCGACGCTGGGGAGCACTACTTTCACGCGCTCGACGCTCGGACTGGTGAGAAACGATGGCATCTCGATCTCGACGGGTCAGTGAACGAGGCGATTCCTGCGGCGAACGACCGCGTCTGCTTCGTCGAACAGGAGGCCGCGATTGGTGTCGATACACAGGGCGAGGAACGTTGGCGTTACACCAAGGACGGTCACGTCTTCCTCGCTCCACCGGCCATCGCTGACGGGACGGCGTACGTGGGGTCCGTCTACGACGAGCGCGACCAGAGCGAAAGCGAGGACAATACCTCGTCGCTCCTCGCGGCAGTCGAGGTCGAAACGGGCGAGGAACAGTGGGCACACCAACTGGGCGAGAATTTCCACAGTCTCGTGGTGGACGACGACAACGACACCCTGTTCGCCTGCGATACGCGCGCCGTCTACGCCGTCGAGACGGCAACGGGGACTCAACGCTGGCGACATGTCATCGAGGACTTCGGCCTCGGAGAACTCGCCGTGGGCGACGAGACGGTGTTTGTCGCCGATGGTCGAACGCTCCGAGCATTCGAACGCGCCGACGGGAGTACGCGGTGGCAGTTCGAGATCGAGTCAGGCTATCTGCGGACAACCCCGGTCGTTATCGACGGCGCGGTCGTGGTGACGTCCGAACACCCCCAACAGCTGTCGACCGACGCGACGACCTACGCGCTCGACATTAAGACAGGTGACATTCGCTGGACGTACCAACAGCCGGGGAACATGGGGTATTCCGCGGCGGCCGTGGGCGACGCGCTCTATCTTCCGGTGTATCGAGGTGGCGGGGAAACAGAAGCGACGCTGACGGTCTTGGAGGCCGAGCAGTAACTGACAGATTGCTAGGCGGACTCGAAGGCGACGAGTCGCTGTCGAAATGGATCAACTAGAAAGAGACATCCTGCACCGACGGCGGGCGCGGCGAACGTGGCCGGATCGAATGCTGTCTCCCAAAGCTTCCGCCCAGAGAGCTTCACTTGGAGACCGTTTCCATGTCGGATTGCGACCGCGCGGTGGCTCGGTGCGATGATGGCGTTCTCGAGTACCGGCGATGGAGACGACATGACGGTCGTCCGAAGGTCGAACGACCAGCGGGTCTCACCACTCTTGGGGTTGAGTTCTCGGACTGTATCGCCGTCTTTGGCGTATACTGCATCGCCGGATAGCGTTGGTGCGGAGGTCCCACCAATGTCATCGCGCGACCAGCGACCTGAGCCGTCGAGAGTGAACGCTCGGAGCTGTTTGTAGCCCTGTGCGTAGACACCGCGCTCGCCGACGGAGACGCCCAGCGCGTACCTCACGTCGTCCCGCCAGCGCTGTTCGCCTGTCTTGCGGTTGAGTGCGAGGACGCCATGCCGTACAGGGACGTACACCCGGTCTTCGGTCACCGCGGGCGCGATATTCCCTGTG
This sequence comes from Halorussus lipolyticus, assembly GCF_029338375.1. NCBI lineage: Archaea > Methanobacteriati > Methanobacteriota > Halobacteria > Halobacteriales > Haladaptataceae > Halorussus > Halorussus lipolyticus. Next base: position 35,045 of record NZ_CP119806.1, read on the forward strand.
ACGCTGACAGAGTCCGGAATATTATACTCGTGATATTCGAGCGGTTCGAGACCGTTGTATCGCCACAACTCCTCGCCGTTCGAGAGCGCGACAACGGCGTTGCTGGTCCGAGCATAAACTGTGCCCTTCCGAAGAGTGAGTGCATATACTGCGTCGTCGCCGACTTTCCGTGCCCACTTTCTATTGCCGTCTGTCGCGTCGTAGGCGTAGACGAATGCGCCTTCCTCATCGGTCGTTCGGTCGTAGGCTGGCACGTAGACTGTCGAACTATCGGAATCGTAGGCAGGTGTCCCACCGGGTTCGTGCGGGAGGTCAGCTTCGAAGGTACGCTTGCCGCTCGTGGCTCTAATTGCAGTAAGCGTGTTCTGCGTAGCGATGAACATTCGACGATCACCGACGATGGGAGAAGTGTAGGGCCAGCCGCCAATATGAGCGTCCCATGCTTCGGTGACCTTCGAGGGTACGGTCGCATTCGGATAGAAGGCGGTGTTCGTCGGAGTACGGGCTACCTGCGGCCAGTCGCCTAACGGGAGCGACCCAGACTCTTCGAAGGTAGCACAGCCAGCGAGACCAGTTGTGAGTCCACTGGCCGCGGTGAGGAGGGCTCGCCGCGAGAACGTTGGAGAGGGCATCATCGGAGTAGTCCCATTGATACTGGAAAAGTTTTCTGAATGATTATATCTTGGTTCTCGACCAAGAGTCCCGAAAATCCTGTTACTCACCCTCTGCGTTCAGTTCGCCTGAACGAGAATTTATCGGGCTACAGCGTGAGCAATAGCTGATTCGACGGATTCCACATGCCTTCCGATGACTCCTCTCCGACTTCCTCCGAACGACAGTATATTCGAATCCAGCCGACCACCGACTCGCTCTCGGTCGATTCGGTAACGACGCAGTTTACTCGTCTCCATCGTTTCCTCATGAACGACGACGAGCGCTCGTGGTCACGACGACTCGTCTCGAAGACTGATCCAGACCCGAGGACACTCGAATGGCTCTTCGTCGCCTCACCCGATGGTCGCCTCGAATACTACGTCGGGCTACCCACATCCGACGACGACCGAGAACTCGAGTCGCTCGAAGGACTCCTCCGAAGTCTCTTTCCGGATAGCTACGAACTCGACCGATCCTCGTTCGACCTCGATGAATTCCTCGGCTTCCGATTACTCGACGAGCACACGGCCGACGATTTCGAGACCCTCAATCCTCCGACGGACGATTCCCAACGAACGACACCTCGCCTCCGGAAACCTTTTGGAACTACTGAATCGTCTCCATGCTCAGTCACCATCTTCGTCGGGGGGAGAATTTCGTTCGAGAAATGAAAGAGAACGCTACGTCAGAAGGGAGTGATGAAAGCACGCCTTCGCTTCAGCAGTCAGGGCAAGTTTCGCAACAATTGGTCTTACAGTACGAGGCCTACCCACTCCGGTAATCACCGTAGGTACAGTTTCCGGAACAACACTACCAACTGCCGCAGAAGAAACAGTCCTGACCACCGATACAAGCGGACGTATTGACTGAGAGTCGTTGCCCGAAGTGTAGATTTCGCTCGTTGCCATGATACTCACGAGGGTCTTAAACACGTCGCGGTGGAGCAACAGCAGAGTTGACTGCTGTGGCGAAAGCCCGGTCGCGAAACGGCACGTGGGCCGTGAGCGGCCCGGACCGTGGAGGTGGTGGGAGGTGGCGGTGACCGCACCACACCAGCAAAAAAGGGGGTACTCGGGCTATTCCCACCAGCGACCGCGCTCAGGGAACTGGATGGTCGTCCACCCGGTCACGGCCAACGAGACGCGCCCTTCGTACCAGTTCCGGGCCGCTCCGCGAATGCACACTTGCTCGCCTTCCTCCATCCATGGCGCTCGCGAGTTTTTCCAGACCGTCACTCGAACTCGCCCGCTTTCGTCCGCGATAAGGCCGACTTGCGCGATACTTGGATGCGATGGCTCCCACAACGTCTCGACACGCCCGGAGATGCTCACCTCCTTGCGATTCACGTCTTCGAGTTTGCCGATTGGAATCACCTGTCCCGGGGCCGTCTGCAATTCTTCGTGGACGCCGACGACTGCACTCATCAGGCTCGCTCCTTCGACCACGCGCTCGGCCAATCGCCGACTGATCGCCGCTCTCGTCCACCCATCCAACTTCTCGCTCAATCGCTTCGCCTGTTCGTTCACGCTCGATAGTTCGTCCTGCGACAGCTCCTCGCGTGGGTCCGGCCGCTCCGGGTCTGCCATGGGGGTCACGCTTGCCGCCCGCTTCTGGAACTCTCGACGCCGCTCTTTGCTCCGTTTCGCCGCGATGTCTCGCGCTCGTTCTGCCCGACCATCCTGCCGACTGACTTTAGCTCTGACACTAATTCGCTCTAGTTCCGCTTCCCGCGCCCGAATGCGCTCCTCCTGTTCGAGGGTCGCACCCTGAATTCGTTCGTTGTTCGTCTCCTTGATTCCGTCCGGATGGTTCGCATCTACCTTCGCCTGCGTCTCCTGCTCAACCGTCGCCCTCATCTCGGGAGTCTCCTTGACGACCTCGAAGCCATCCGCATCGACTTCCGTCTCGTCCGCCTGTTCGAGTGCCTGTTCATCGACCGAAACGACCTTGCCGCTTGCGTTGTTACTAGACATTGGTCTTACCGACCTGAAGGCGCTCACGCGCCCGACACCGCGATGTCCTACCATCGCGGATTTCCTCGACAACCACAACCAACAGACTCATCTGCGCTCTCGCTCGCGCCTTCGCGCGCCCCTTGGGGCGCGAGCGAGAGCGCACCCGGAGAGGGGACGCATCCAGCACCGCGCGCCGTCTCGGCCGCCGCGAGCGTCCAGCGGAGTATGCGTCGCGGGGTGAGCACCTACGGCGCGCAACCCCCGGTGGATACCCGCTGGCGTCGAGACCAGATTCACTTTAGCCCGGACCGGGCGCTCGCGGTGTGGAGAGCGCCCGCATGCCCGGAATGGTCGGTCGCGAGTGACGCGGCGGTCTCGTGAGCGAAGCGAACGAGACGTCGGTGAGCTTGCTCACCGGAAGCCGGTAAGCGGCGAGCGGGGCGGGCCGTTGAGAGTCACTTGTCTTGTCGGCCATATCGTTCGGGGAGTCAACCACCGTCCTGGCGGACTCAGAAAGGGCGAGGCCGTCTCGGTCGTCCCCCGACCCTGCAAGCACCACAGGCACGAGGAGCGCAGTCGTGGTCGCGGGATGCCGAGCGGCCGAGGGCTTTCAAGGGAAGGGTCTTGTCGGTCCTCGCTGTGTTGTATTCTCGACAGAGCCGTCCTCCAGCCGTCCGGATTCAACCTTCCGTCGAGTAGGACGGACGAAGCTCCCCGACGTTCAAGTAGCGGCCGTCGCCCTCTCCTTATGGACTTCCCTGTAACAGTCGCGCAATACAGAGCGTGATCGATAACGCGGGGAAAGTTATTTACCGTGAAGAGTTCACGCGCAAGTATGTCGTTGCCGTTCTCACGGCCATCACTCGACTAAATGCTTTCTAAATCGATTCCCGGAACCGTACTGGTCCTTCTTGGTGGAGTGGTTCTGCTGGCTGGAAGCCTATATGGAATGGCTCTCGGCTTTACTGAACTGCTTTCACCGCCACCTTCTGGCCCAACGCCAGCCGGAAACAGTAACATCTTCAGTTCCGTTGGGGTCCTTCTTTTAATTGGCTCGGCAATTATCGTTCTTGGTGGACAGCTGATAGGGTACTCCAGATAAATCCGCACCACAAATTGCGTACGTCACCTGCTGTCACACCTGAAGGACCTCAACAGAGTTAGGCTTCTCTTCTGTCCCGCCCGCTCTTGAACGCCAGCGTCGAGGGAATAGCAGAACTCACCACGGCCTCTTTGGAAATCTCAACAAACACATGGTGTTAGCTGGATTTACTCCGCGTCCGTCGGTTCGACGACCGCCGACGACCGCACTTCAAGACATACCCACCGCTAGCCAACCTAGAGAGAACAGGACTGCTCGGGCTTCCTTGGGAAGCGTGGGATAGTTCCTAGAGCGATTGCGTGGTGTGGACGGGGGTATGGTGACACCCCGTCGTGGTGGCTGTGCTAACACCACCTGCAAGCCGACTCGCCATCACTCGCCCTCGACGCTGGCGTCGTGAAGTTGGACGACGAGTCGGTGTTCGCCCGCCTGATTCTTATCCACGCGAACGGTACGTGGTGAGATGGCCGCGAGGTCCTCGATTTTCTCGAAGATGCGTTTGAGTTCGCTCGAGGCGAACGTCCGGTCAAAGTACGCGTTCAGGAACGGCCGAACTGCTGGGGCGGTGTAGACGACGCGCTGGCCGTTCGCATCCGAGACCACTCTCCCCCATTCGTCGGGGTGTTCGAGGAGTGCTTGGGCGCGTTCGTGGACGGGGTAGACGCGGTCGGTAACGGCGTCAGGCCCCTGCTGGACGAGTCGCACGATTTTGTCTTTTTCGATTAGGTCAGCGTCCGATACGTCGATGTCGGCTTCGTCGGCAATGTCCGAGAGCCGTTGTTTCAGGCGGGCGTCTGCTTGACTTCGCGTCTGTTGCTCGGTCTGGATGGTGTCGTGGAGATCGTGGACGTCCTCGCGCACATCCGCCTTCGCGCGAGCAATCTGTTGGGTGCGGTCTTTCTTGAGGCCCTCCTCGGCCTGCTTGCGGGCGTGGTGTTCTGCTTGGAGGTCACCTCGGAGTTCTTTAATCTCGGTTTCTTGGCGGTCGATAGTCGCCTGTTGGTCGTCCACATCGCTCCGGAGGTTCTGGACCTCCTCGCGGAGCTGGCGGACTTCCGTGGCGAGTTCTCCGATAGTCATTGCCGACACGGGTGTCTCGGCGTCTGGCTCAGACGACATGCGCGGTCACTCCCTCGTCGGCGTCGGTCTGACGGCGTAGAGTCGATCGAGCAGATGATTCAGCTAGTCGTGCGGGAGATTCAAGTCCCCGCGTCATGATTGCGTACATGGCTTCCGTAGGGTGCTTACGGAGGCTCACGCGGACTCGATGGTCCTAACATCGGGGTCCGCTTTTTGTGATGGACCTATCGGCGAGCGACAGGTCTGAGATTGTGTCTCCGTGAGTTCTCGTTTAGAGCCACACCTCATAAGCTTTGATACCAAGTAGTGTTATAGACAAACCAGAAGGTGTTAGAAGCAGATGGGTGATATGCAGTTATGGCAGTTGCGGAACCAGAGCGGAGTAATGCGTCCGTTGGTGTCTTGGATGACCAAATCTGATCCTGCTATCCTCGAATTCTTCGAGGAACAAGACATAGCCATGCCACCAGCGGTGGTCTCGTTCAATATTCAGGGCGTCTCGCATCCGACGGTCAAGCGGCGAATGCCAGAATTGGCCAATCACAGACTATTGGAAAAAGTCGAAGGGAAGCGCGGATACTATCGGATTACTGAAAGGGGTCGACAGTATCTTGCCGGAGAGCTTGATGCGAGCGAACTGGAAGACGACGTATAACTGGTTCCGTGTCTCTTCTCCTTAAAATCGCTAATTGTCGAAATCCTGTTTTAAACGTCAGGTTAGGTGGTCACTTTGTTAATTCGTCCGGTAGGGGACCATCCCCGAAGTTGTCAGTAACAATTTGGCATTTATTCAGGAATCCAAGCGTCATTCGCTTTGTCGTTTATAAGTGAATGTATATACTGGGATCCGAAAGCGTTTCTCTCGGGTGACTGACGCCTCTGAGTTTATAATAGCAGAGTAACGGTACTTCGTGAGTAGCGAAATAGACTGAGTGGAGCAGAAATCTATGTATATTGAGACTCCAGATAATGGTGTCACGTGCATGTATCCTGGCGACTGTATATATTCACGTCAAAACTATGGTGTTATGCAAAAACATCGTGTCCACCCTTTTAAGGAGATGAGTAGTATACCTAGCATCGTGGCTTTCACCAAAGAAGAATGAATATCGTAAGTACAATGCGAACTGGTTTTGTAGGGCGCGAGATGGACTTAGAACCGCTCGTTAGCGACCTTCAGTCACAACATGGTAAAGTAATGAATGCGAATTTTCGTGGCGATTCTATGGTGACCGTTCGATTGGAAGAAGCTGGCCCTGCTTACACGATCTATTGAACGGGTTCATTCCAAATCCGGGGTGCTGAGACTGAAGCGGATTTAGTTTCGGCTGAGAATCGTTTTCGAGAGGCGCTAGATGAGCTTGAGATCGAAATAGATAATTACGAGTTTGAGCACGTCACTTCGGTGTTCCTGGAAAGCCTGAACCAAGAGATAGATCTTGAAGCTGCGGCGATTGCTTTAGGTCTGGAAAACACCGAGTATGAGCCGGAATAATTGCCAGGACTCATTCATCGCCTTCCTTCATTCGGGGTCACCTTGCTGGTCTTCGCAAGCGGGAAGATCATCATCGGTGGAACTACCGAAAGAGATCAAGCTCTCGAAGCGGTGAATCAGCTACATGATCAATTGAGCACCATAGAACGCGTTTGAACTTCTCGCTCCTAAATGAAAGTATCAATCTGATCCAAAAGATACGCGACCGCCTCTTCCGCAGAATCAACGGCCGTTGTCCCCGTGATGATCACCTTCTCAGAACCGAAGATTAACATTACACAGTCATGGTCCGTCGGTCGGTAAACTAATCCGGGAAATTGCTCTGGCTCATACTCAGTGAATTCTAGCTCTAGTCCGATAGCAAGTGCTGAGAGATCCAGTTGTTGGTCAATGTCGGCCATACAGACGTAGTTCTGAATTTTATACCATTCGTCCTCGGCCTTCGAAAGTATACTATGTTCTGTGAGTAACTGGAGAAATTTTGTGCGTGTAGATGATGCTTCCTCTTCTGAGCCCGCTCCGGTAATTATGTACTTCCCTGTACGGTAAACCGTAATTAGCGGTGCAGAGTCATTAAGGCGGAAATAGGAACCAGGATATTTCTCTGGGTCGTAATCAAGGTCGTGTTTAGTTAAGAGTGAAGGATGAGGCGAGTGTGATTTTGTGCTGGTTCATGGCCAAAATCACCCGCCTCAGCGGTTGTAGTGACTGGATCGACTTGGAGTTTGTGGAGCGTGAACGGACACCGCCCCGACTGATGAAGCTCGGTATTCGATTGCATCTCGCCGGATTATCACTCTCGAATACCGTCTCAGAACTTGAGAAATCCGGTGTCCAACGGAGTCGGAAAGCGGTCCACGATTGGGTACAAAAAGCCGGTCTACAGCCCACTGACGGTGAAAATCCGAATCAAATTGCGGTGGACGAAACAGTGATTCGCATCGATGATGAGCAGTATTGGCTGTACGCCGCCGTCGATCCAGCGACGAACCACCTACTTCATGTTCGGCTATTTTCAACGTACACAACCGCTCTAACCCAGATTTTCCTCCGGGAACTCCGGGAGAAACACGACGTCGAAGGGAGTCTGTTTCTCGTCGATGGCGCATCCCACCTCCAGACTGCGCTTGACCGTGCAGGCCTCCGATTTCAGTACGAACGCCACGGAAATCGGAATAGCGCCGAACGTGTCTTCCGTGAAATAAAACGACGAACCTCCTCGTTCAGCAATTGTTTCAGCCACGTCGAACCAGCAACTGCTGAAACATGGCTCCAAGCGTTCGCCGTCTGGCACAATTCCACTAACTAAACACGATGGTAATCAACCACCTCGCTTAATTCATGAGCTACAGCCTCTAGATCGATCTCTACGTCCAGAGAGCCCGAAGCGACGACGTTCTCTACGCTAACTATTTTGTGATCTTCTGTATCACGTTTCTCATCTCGCCAAATAATAAACTGTGGTAACTGACTCCCCTTTGCCGCTGGTCTTTGCTGGATCCATAAACCGGCATGAATTGCAGCTGTCCAGATGGACCGTAGGTTCATATACGAAAACGTAGGGAATTACCCTCGGATGAATCACCGACAACTTGCGGGCGTTTCCCAAGAGTATAAATGATGATGGCGAGAAAGGCCGTCAACCGAAATATGTCTGTCCGAACTCCTATCGAAGGTCTCGCCTCAATCGAAGACGGAGGCGATGTCATCGACTATTTGCTCGACTCAGAGGGGCTAAACTACAGTACCTTCGTTAAGGTGCCGAGTGGAATAAAGCGCAATCAAGGAAGGAACGATTGGTACGAGGCGCACTTAGTTGATGAGAATGGTGGCGGCATCATTCGATACATTGAACTTGAAGCGTCTGGGGATGCCCCTGCATTTAGCGATCTGAAGAGACATCTGAAACGTCACGGTAGCCCGATTAACGAACTATTTACTGTCATTGCGTACAGGGAATCTGACGAGGGGCCACTGACCAGTCCCCTGAACGACGACCTAACGTTCCTTCATATTGAGGAGCAGTTCTCTTCAGAAGATGTCGAGGTGACCTTCGATCTCAACTACTTCACCGTCAAGCGGTTTGGTGTCGAGCCAGCCTATCTCGACTATCTTGAGGACCTTACGGTGGACTCTGGACAAGGCCGACCGAGTCTCGAAGGCGACATCGAGGATGTCTTCTCCATTCGAGAGGTCACGCGTAGCTTCTACCAAGATTTTGGCGAGATATTCCGCGAAGACCTTCAAGATGCGATTCACAGTCTGGAAAACCCGGAGGAGAATCTCAACGCTTACACGAGAACTGTCGTCAACCGAGTGTTATTCCTGCTGTTCATTGAGGAGAAGAGATGGCTCGACGGGGATGTTGACTATATCGAGAACAAGTACGAAGAAGTAGCCGAAGAGCCTGATGTGCACGTCTATGACGACTTCTTCGAGCCGTTGTTCTTCGAAGCACTCTCAGAGGAAGGGACGACTGAGTCCGAGACACTCGGCCGGATTCCCTTCCTTAATGGCGGACTCTTTGAGCGCAAGGACATCGAGAAGAATGTCAAAATCGACGAGGCATTCTTCGATAAGCTCCTCAGCCCAGAGGAGAACGACTCCGGTAACCCAGAGGGACTCCTCCGCCGTTACAAGATCTCCCTGCGCGAGTCGAATCCAAGCGAGCAAGAACTCGTTGTAGACCCAGAGTTCATCGGGCGCATCTTTGAGATGTTTATGCAGAAGGACGACCGCGCCGATCTGGGTGCATTCTACACACCGAAGCCGATCACCGCCTATATGACAAAAAATGCCCTCAAGCAGCACTTGCTGGGCCAGACAGATATCACACACGAGGAGGCGGTATCACTGGTGACCGATCACACTACACCGGATTCCCTCTCTGAGAGCCAGATTGAGGCCCTTGACGATGCGCTCCGCTCCGCGACCGTATTAGATCCAGCTGTAGGTAGCGGTGCGTTCATTATCGCTATGCTAGAGGAGCTCGTCGCGGTATCAGAGGCGCTGGACTCCAGCTGTGGCGACGACCGGAGTCGATTCCAACTTAAGAAGGAATTCATTGCCGACACGCTCTACGGTGTCGACATTGATGCTACCGGCATCGAAATGTGTAAATTCCGAGTTTGGCTCCACCTGATGCAGGATCTCAAGCATGTGAGTCACGAGGAGTTCCTTGAGGCCAACGAGAAATTCGCCCTGCCAAACCTTGGATTCAAATTCTTTGTCGGGAATAGCCTCGTCGGCGAACACGACCCGACACGTGTGGACGTTAGTTCCTATCAGGAGACGCTCACTGGTGGACTCAGTAGTACCCTAAAGGAGATTCACCAGACGCGAAAGGAGTTCCAGACTGCGCATGGCGAGAATAAAGACCGCCTCAGCGAGCAACTGGAAAAACTCACGACGGAACTGGAAGCTCAGTTAGCTGTGAAAGAGAAGGGTGGCTGGATGGCTGAAGCTGCAGAAGCAGCGGAATCTAGCTTTACTTGGACTACGAATATCCCGGAAGTGATTCTGGACGGTGGCTTTGATATAGTCATTGGGAACCCACCGTACGAGGGCCAAGAGGGAGCAGAATACAAGAGCGAGCTCGGAGATTTCTACTCGGAAAAAGAAGGGTTCAGATACTACTCTAAAACAGATCTGTTCCAATTTTTCGTCCACCGTGGGTACGAACTCGCCAATAGCGAGGGAGTATTCACATACATAATGTCTGATACCTTCTTCACCCAAATAAACAAAACTGACGTTCGATCCACTCTACTTGACGAGTTGGACGAACTGACCCGTGTGAACCCGGATGCCTTCGATGCATCTGTGGAGACAGCGATATTCTCACTGAGTAAGTCCAGCAACAAGTCGAACGAAGTACGACTCAATGATAGCTATGATGTCGATATTAAGTCGTATCCGCAATTGTTGACCCCGATTAACAACGATGAATCGTACTCTGTCACAATAGGAGACGTATCGTATGAGACCAAGAGATCACATCTAGGGGAGCACACCATCTATCAGTTGAATAGGGAACTCTATAGAAAGTCGATAAATAACTCATTCTTTACACCGACAGAGCTAAACACCGAGATATTCGGAGAATTCATCGCGCCGTTTAATTCAGTCTACGACCGCTGGCAAAAGGAGATCGCAGACGTATCGAACCTTGAAAACAGTCTGCCAGAGGTAGAATCCCTGATACAAGAGACAAGTCCCGGAGAAATTCTTCCGTTCGGCCTGCTGACCGTCGGTGGACAGGGCATCTCAATGAGAACCAATAAGGACTTCATCCACGTGTTGGAGGGGACAAAAAAGGCCAAAAGAATCGAGGAGGAAGATTCCTATAGCCGGAGTAAACTCTATAAGACTGTCAAAGAAGAGAAGGTCATACACGATGCCAGTCAGCTCTCTGAGGAAGAGAAGTTACATGGCGTTGCTAATGATGCTGACCGAACCTTCGTGAAGGTGACACGGGAAAGCAAAAGTCGGGATCTCTATTTCTGTCCGACTGACGAGTTCGTGGAGTGGTCACGCGATAACGTCGATAAGCTCAAGGACCAAGGAGTTCCCCGGAACGACCAGTACTACCTGAATCAGGGAATCGCAACGAAGCAAGGAGGTGGGGTCAGAAATCTGGAGTGCCGGATGATTGAGCCATCTGTATTTACGAATACAAATCTTGTCTTCTTCAGTATCGACGAGGAGAAAGCTGACCTGAAGTATATGATGGCCATTCTCAACTCCACTTTCTCCGGATATATCGCTAAGAATTTCCTCAATCGGATCGGGCTATCGACACGGGACGTGCGTCGACTACCGATCAAAATCCCGGACGACGATGAGAAGGAGAAGATAGTCGGGTTGGTGGAAGATGCGATTCAGATCCAGAAAAAGCGACCCGACGTTTTAGACGACCCCGATATGGACGCTATCGAGGAAATAGATCGAAAGCTCGACGAAGCGGTCGCGGAGCTTTACGGGGTTGACTTGGAGAGGCTCGAAAATGGGATCTGACGAAGGAGACAATCCGGACTGGTCCGGCTACTCTGACGTCCTTGACAACCGCGAGTATGATGTCGCCGAGCGAGCGAATGCCCTCGCGCCTGAAGCCGAGACCATCCGAATCGCTGTCGGCTACTTCTACCTCGGTGGATTCGATCTTCTGAGGGAAAATCTCCGAGGGGCCGAACGTGTCGAACTCCTCATCGGGACCGATACAGATCAGCGCACCATCGATGAACTAGAACGCGGGTTCGCTGACGACCTAGAAGAGTACGACCGATCTGAAGCCCAAGAGGGGATCAATCGACTTTACGAGCTCATCCAAGAGGAGAAGGTGGATGTGCGGGTGTATGACGACAGTCGATTCCATCCAAAGCTCTATCTCTTCGAGCATCCGGCGGGTTCCCCGGACCTGGGTCGGGCGATCATCGGCTCTTCAAACCTCTCCGCCAGCGGCCTCCGCGGAAACGTCGAACTGAACGTTGAAAAGAAGGACAACAACACTATCCGGTATCTCGGCGAGTGGTTCGAGGAGATCTGGACGGAGGCCAGCGAATTCGACACGAATTTGATGTCCGCCGAAATAGAGAAGTCGCAGTTCGGAGACGACCTGCCGGACACCTCCAAGGGAGAAGGTGGGTCATCGGTTGCCGAGGTGGAAACGATTTCACCGTACGAAGCAACGAAGCGGTTTATTGTTGAGCAATTCTCCCGAGACGTTCGAGAGGGCACCCTACTTCAGGACATCACCGGCGATTACGAAGAGCAACTCACTGCGTTCCAGCAAGACGCGTTCAGGGCAGCCCGTCGTCCGCTCGAAAAATACAACGGTGTGGTTTTAGCAGACAGTGTCGGGCTCGGCAAGTCATACATCGGAGCACCGCTTGTACAGGACTATACGAGTTCCCGAGACGATGTTCTCGTCATTGCTCCCAAACGGCTGAAGCAGATGTGGATGCAGGAGCTCCTTGATGCGGACACAGGAGAGTTCCCGACGACTGCCGAGAAGACGTTCATCAGTTTCAACAAACTCTCCCGGCTTTCTGAGAAGGAGATTCAGCGGCTCCGTGGAGTTGATCTGATCCTCGTCGACGAGGCTCATAATCTCCGAAACACCGGCACACAGCGGTACGACAAGCTCCAGTCAATCGGTCGGAAGGGCAAGAAGTTCGTGATGCTTACCGCGACGCCGATCCATAACTCTGTCCGGGATGTGGACAATCTGATCAAGGTATTCGCCGACGACGACGACTTCGACATCGAGCTGAAGGGTTTGTCACCGAGCGAGATTTTCAAACAGTACGACCGACTCTCTAGCGAAGAAGACAAGTCTTCGAGCACTCAGAGCCGGATTTCAGAGCTTGAAGAGCTCATCGAGTCGATAATGAGGGAGGTGATTATTTCGAGGGATCGTAAGTACATTCTCAACAACTATGATGACATCACTATCGGAGACCGGGCCATTAGCGTTCCTGACCGAAAGCCCCGTCTCGTTACACCCGATGACCCTCGCCTTGACGAACTCTATAGCGACATCGTCGATACGGTCATCGGCTCGGATGACTCCGAGAACTCCGGATTGAACATTCCCTACGTCAGCGCTGATCGGTATGACGCCGATGGAGATGAAGAGGAGGAGTTGATCATAGAGTACCAGAATGCGAGCATTCTGATGCTCATCAACCTCCTCAAGCGTCTTGAGAGCAGCCTCGCCGCATTCGAGAGCTCTGTCGAACGCCTCATAGAAAGAGAAAAAATCACACGCCACATCGCTACTGGCGAGTTAGAGGATGCCGAAGATCGGAAGGACGCAGTTGATCAGATACGAGATACCTTCGAGGACGATTTCGCCAAGGACGTTGACTTTGAGGACGTTGCAGAGGCGATCAATCGAGTTAGTCCGTCTAAAAGAGACGAGATCGTCGCGGATATCGACGAAGACCTACAGGAACTGGATCGTATAAAACGGCAAGCACAAAATGCACTTCAGACCAAGGAAGACGGGCGAACTAAGGACGCAAAGGCAGAACGTCTGCGTGGATTAATCGACCGAGAGCTATCAGACGAGAAGGTTCTCATATTCAGCCAATACGTACCCACAATTACGCATCTCTTTAAACAACTAACTGATGAGAATCCAACGCACACTAACGTTGCTACGCTTGGTCAAGATCCGAGTAGTCCTACTGTCGGATTTGTCCACGGGGGCAGCGGGTTCGACGAGAGAATTATTGAGCGATTCGCTCCAGAGGCTCAAGAAGCCGACGTTACCCCCGGTGAAGAGATTGACATCCTGTTTGCAACCGACGTATTGGGGGTCGGACAGAATCTCCAGGATGCGCGAGTTATCGTGAATTACGACCTTCACTGGAACCCGATGAAGATGGAGCAGAGAATTGGGCGTATTGACCGCATCACAACGCGACATGACGAACTGTGGATCTACAACTTTGCTCCGACAGGTGACCTACGGAAGCAACTCGGGCTTGTTGAGCGGATCCAAGAGAAAATCGAAGACATTGCAAACACCTTCGGTCATGCCGCCCCCATCCTAGATACTGCTGAAGAGCAAGTACACAAGACGCTCATCACTTACGAGCGACTAGAAGAAGGCGGTGCAGAGTTTGGGGACGAACGGTTGGAGGGTATTGGGTCGAAGTACGACGATCTCAGAAACGTCGTTCGAGCATTCTGTGAAGGGAATAATGTCGAGATTGAGGAACTTCAGGAAACCTATGATGCCGTTGAAGACAGGTCGGAACCGCAGTATTTCGTCTCCCCTGGCGAAGAAGGATACGTCTCACTCGCACATTTAGAACACAGTAGTGGACGCACTGAATGGCGAACCACTATCTTCGATTCGGATCGGGTACAAAGCACTACAATCGGGGGACAAACGGTCTTCACCCAATTCCCACGGCTAGAGACAGATGAAGTTCGTGTGTTCGAGACAATATCCTCTCCCGATACCACTCGCCACGCAATCCCGGAGGATGATTTTGAGGAATTGAAATCCTTCGTAAGTGAGCTGGGTACGCCGAGTACGTGGCAAAACGACATTTTAAGCCGGCAGAGTGGCGATAGTGATGTCGTTACTGACATCAAACAGTTATGTCGTCAGATTGCGGACAGCAATGAGGACGTAAGTGGAGAAGCAGAGCATATCCTCGGTCTACTGGATGATCACGAGATGAGCGACTGGGCAGAGGGTCAATTACGTACGATCCACCGTAGACGGCGTCGATACGGAACTAACGGCACAATTCGTAGGATACATCATAAGCTCACGGAAGAGATCGAATTAGTTGATCCAGAAACTGTTACGGAAGCGGATGTCGCGCTTGCCGGCCAATTAGACGAAAGCACATCCGAGACATAATCGAAGTATCTCGAAGAGGTCTTGGGAACTCCCTTGCTTCTGGAAGATCTCTGTTGTGTGGAAGGCAGAGTAGGTCTTTTGATTTTATGTCCTTAGGTACACCCTCTAAGAGAGAACCGGAAACGCGCCACCTGGTTTTTCCGTTAGGATAGCTATCAGATCACCAAATCGAAATAGCACTCAGGTCTATCCAGTGTTGGGAGAAGGTGATAAGCGGCCGAAAAAAGCGAATGTTAGAAAGAGCTCAGTTGGCAGATAGTGTTGTCATTCAATCATTATGCGATATTTGGTGCGCGTTGGCGCTCCTTTTTAGCCTAAGTATCCCAATCAACGGATTCCGTTTCGGCGCTCTGCCAACGGCATTCTTCTTCAGCGGCAGCTGTCGACGACTTGCGGGCGTCTAGATAGGCCGAAATGTCCCCGAATGCGTTCTCACCTTCCATTGGTGAACTTGACTATAGCATGAATTCATGCGATAGACTCGTCAAAGACTTCTCGATAGGCGTTGGCACCTGACTGCAGCAACTCTCGGAGTCCTTCCGTGTCGGGGTTGTTCCGGATTTTCAGCAGCTTTCGGCAGTCATCGGTTTCTCGGATTGTAACTTTGTAGTCGCGTTCCATCGGCCCCACGGGCCACAGCCGCGTTCATTGGTAAGATCAGCAATAACAGCATTCCCGTTTCAGGGGAGTTTGTATTCCGCGATCTCGGTTGGTCCACAGTAGGAGCAGGGCTCTGTCTGTGAGTTAACAGTCGTCCCACACTGCCGACACTCATAGACCGTCGTTGATTTGCTTTGCCTCGCTAAGAGACGGTAGAGAAGTTGCAGAACGCTCATCTACGGGTCCCCCCGAATCGGGCACTGGTTCCCGCGCGACGCCTCGTCCCATGAGCGCGGGATGACGCCGCGATGCTCAATCACGTCGGCATACTCGCGGAGGAGATCAACGAGCACGAGTTCGGGGACCCCGGCTTGTGCTTGCAGGAGTAGCCAGCGTTTGAGGTCTTGTTCGACTGTGTCGATACGACTCTGGCCAAACGGACGTTGAGTGTTCTCAGTCATTGTTGTGGCGCGACCTCGCGGGTCGCGCCTGCACCCCTACAGGCGCACACAAACTCCCCGAATGCCACATGTCACAACACGCCATCGTGAGGACCGATGACCGCCGTCTCGTCACGACTCCATGCTCGGAGTTTTTCAACCATGTACGTCCGTGCCTCCCCGGGCGTGAATTCACCGTCGTCAACGCGGTCACCGACGATGTCTTTCAACGCTTGGAATTGGCCGTGGCTGTACTCCTCGGGACGGGGTTCGCCGTCCCGCCAACTGACGGACTGGAGGACGCCATTGCCTGTCGTCTCTGAGGACTCGACAGCCTCAGCGTCGTACTCGAGACCAAGCCAGCGTGTTCGGTACGCCCTCACCTCGAAGTCCTCTGTGACCACGTAGAAGGCTTCGTGGTGGAGATAGTCGAGATACTCCGAGTAGACTTCGTCCAATGAAACTCCCACGGCGATTGGGTCTGGGTTGACTGGTGTCTGTGACTGTCGGTTGACGGCGTATGCGTCGGCGGTCGTCTTCGTGCTTGATTGCAGGGCTTCGTACTGGTCGTGAGCCCATTGGGTTGGGTGGTCACCACCGAAGGGCGTCTCTGACGTGAGTTGGTGTTTCAGCTGGTAGTCAAGGGCTCCGTTATGCGAGTAGTGGAGGGTATGCGATGCGTCTGGTCGTTCGTAGGCGATGAGTGCGCGATATCCCATGTGGAATCAGCGGGGCCACCGAGGTGCGCCCGCAGTCCTGCCGGGCGCACAAAAATCGATAACGGCGCAATAGTAAAATCGTAATTAGTAAAATCGTGATTTAGATAATCGTTAGTATTATCTTCAGCTGGCTCGAAGGAGGGGTATGGCTTATCCGCGCTTTGTTAACCGAGAGGACGAACTTGAGATGTTGCACTCACGGTTTGAGAGTGATACCGCAGAATTGCTCGTTGTGTATGGACGTCGCCGACTCGGCAAGAGCGCACTCGTTCGTGAAGCAATCGAAGACCGAGATGACGCAATCTACTGGCAGGCGACCGAGGAGACCCCGGAAGTACAACTTACGAACTTCATTGAGACTGCCCGTGAGACATTTCCGCTGATTGAGGACATCAAGCGAGACTGGGAAGCACTCCTCCGAGTTCTCGGACGTCAAAATGCAGTTGTCGTTCTTGACGAATTCCCATATCTTATCGAATCGGATGATGCGCTGCCCTCGAAGATTCAGCGTGTGTGGGACATGCACCTCGAAGAAACTGAGATAACGCTCGTTCTCGTTGGCTCATCGATCAGTATCATGGAAGAGAAGGTACTGAGTGGTG
Source organism: Halorussus lipolyticus (assembly GCF_029338375.1). Classification (NCBI taxonomy): domain Archaea; kingdom Methanobacteriati; phylum Methanobacteriota; class Halobacteria; order Halobacteriales; family Haladaptataceae; genus Halorussus; species Halorussus lipolyticus. The sequence goes on from NZ_CP119806.1 coordinate 52,075, forward strand.
GAAGTCCACTCTACGGTCGGCGGACAGCCACGATTGATTTGCCACCACTCGAACTTGAAGATGCACGCCAATTCTATCCGGAAGACGACCCGGATTCAGTCATTCAGACATGGGGGGTTTTCGGAGGTACTCCGTACTACTTGCAGGCGCTCACTCCGTCTGCATCACTCACTGAGAACGTGCAATCACATGTGCTCTCAGAACATGGCGTGCTCCATAACGAGCCAGAGTTTCTGTTACGAACGGAGTTTGGGATTCGTGAGCCTCAGACCTACTACACAATCCTCAGAGCGATCGCCATGGGCAAGCGTGAAGCGAATGAGATTGCTGACTTCGCTGGCATCGATTCGAACGCACTCGGGTCATACCTCTCGAAGCTCCGGCGACTCCGATTGGTTGAACGAGATATTCCGGTAACGGCGAACCCGAACTCGACTCGGAAAAGCCGGTATCGGCTGAAAGAACCGTTGTTCCGCTTCTGGTTTCGATACGTCTACGGGCGAGAAGGGAAACTCGCACAACTTGGCGAGGACGCCTACGAACAACTCGTTGAGACGACGTTCTCGGACTACATGGGATCAATGTTCGAGATCGTCTGCCAGAATCAACTCCCGTCGTTAGTCCCGAAAACATATCAGGGGATCGGCTACTGGTGGCACAAACATCATGAACTTGACGTTGTCGGGTTGGCGAGCGACGGGACGCTCGTCGCTGGTGAGTGCAAATACACGACCCGAGAAATGACAGAAGGCGATTTAGCCGACCTCGAACGAAGTGCAACACACGTCCAGTGGACGCCACCGAACGGCGGGTCGCCCGACTACCACTACTGCTGCTTCTGTCGGTCTGGCTTCTCAAATGGACTTCAACAGACTGCAGACGAGCGAGATGATGTCTCGCTGTTCACACCCACCGATATCGTAGAATCTAGTTAATAGAGTTTACGCGCTTCCTCCCACCCCTAAAGGGGGGTTTCCGCGCTGTACTGCTGTGGTGGCTCAAGATGGCTGAATCGTCCACAGGGGGGGAATGAATGGGGCCGGGTGCTCGCGTCCGAAGGACGTGGTCGGTTCTGCGGGCGACTATCTGTGCCGACTAGTGCTGAGAGGCACAGATATCTTGCAGAGCAACCGCGAGCACCCGGGGGCGTTCGAGGATGTCGTCGCTACTGTTTCGAGGAGCCTCCATCTTAACCAACAGTCGCTCCCGAGTAGTACCGCGTGTTGGTTAATGATTTGGGCTTGCTGGAATTGTCTGCTGTTGAGAGACGTGACTTGTGGGAGCAATGCAGTCCCAATACCGTATGTTTATATCGTGCGACCAGAACCAATCGGGGCGTGGGATACCCTGTTTCTCCCCAAATCCCCATTGGGTATCCCACGCCTGAGCCTGACCTCGTAGACACGTACCATACAGTGCGTCACCCCGCCGAGATCGTTTTGTACTACAGGTCAAGTACAGAAATCGCATTCCTACAGACGGCAGTTCTCGAAAGCACCGCTAGAGATCACCCTCACTCGCGAGGGGGCTGTCACTGTCGTACTGGAGACGCTCGGATAATGGTGGGTGGTCCGGGAATTGAGCTCGATACTCCGTAATAGCGTCAGCACACGTCGTGTGGAGTTGCGTCAGAAAGTCCTCCGCATTCATCTCATGGTATCGAACGAAGGCTTGCTCAGTATTTATAGGTACTCGATCAACACGTTCTAATCAACCAGGGGAGAACCCTCAGATATGCCCTCCCAAGACGCTCCTTCCACGCAAAAACAGGCACTCGTCACTGCCCTTCAATGGGGATTAGTCCAGACTTTCGTTCTTGATACACTTGGCCGTCTCCTCCGGAACTATTACCGTGCAACGACGGACGCCTTCTTTCCGCCAAGCTGGGTGACTTCAATTCAATTCGCAGCCCCGTTGGGTCTCCTCGTCGGCGGCATCGGCGGATACCGCTGGGTGACGAGCGACCGAGCTTCAACATCAGCCTCAGCACATCGAAACCGCGTTATCTTCGTCGGGTCGCTCCTTGCTGGTTGGGCGCTCGCCATCGTCCCAACAATGGCGTTCCAGTGGCTCCTTGGAGATCGGCTGTTTTCGATGCCGTATTTCGTCCTTCCGACCCTGACAGCAATCTCCGTTTTCGTCGGGTCGTACCTGCTTGCCTATCGAGTCGAGACCGCGTGGTACCGCCGTCACCGACCCCGACTTCTAGGCGCAGTCAAAGGGGCATTTGCTGGACTGCTGGTTGGCTTCATCGGTTTCATCGCGTACGGTGGGTATCTCGCTTCGACGCAGACCAACTACAGTCTCAGTGGTGGCCCGGGGATCGTCACGGCCGTGTGTCTTGGTGCAATTGCCGGTTACATGCTAACTGACACGGAACGTGGCGGGGATCGATCTGCCGAGTTTGTTGGTCTCCTGATTGTATCTCTTCTCGCGTTCAGTCTACTGATGACTCTCGGGATGGTTGCATTCAATGCAGTCGGAGTGTCTCTATTCGGGTTTAGTTCGTCGTTCATTTGGCCCCTTATTCCGCTTGTTTTGGCGCTCGGAGTGGCTAGTTACCTAGCGTACGGGGTTCAGACAACATTCTACCGACGATTCGCTGGTCGATAGCCGACGACGCAATCTTTCTCCCGACTTCCGAGGCTACGAGTCCAAGCCGAAGGTTCGGTCGGACCCCAATGGTCTATTTGATGGCGTCCAATATATCGAATGATGCCGAGTTCACGGAGGCCCTTGAGCACGAGCGAGCAGGCTGTGCTCGACCACCTCGACACGTATGTCGAGACCACGGCAGATGAGGAGCGTCTCTCACATGCAGACGCCGTCACGTACCTCAGTGAGCAAGGACTCACGCGTGCCGACGCCGATGAGCTTGTCGAACAACTGTTGTTGAAAGGATATCTGTACGAGGTCGGCGACAAACTCCGTATTCCGCCTCGCATCTAAAGCTGGTTCGAGGATTTCGGATTCGGAGAGATCCCGTATCTCAGAAATCTCCTGAACACGCTCTGTGAAAGTATCCGTCATACTGGAACGTCACTCCGTCTTTTCATAAACGCCATCGCAACTGTCCAACAATTTTGAAATTGGTGGTTAGTCTGCGCTCGCAGGTGTACTCTCTGTGTCCTCGTCCTCAAGGAGGGGGTAGTGGATGTGCATCTCGATTTTGTCGAAGGGCACAACTGGCTGGATTGCGCCACCAGGGCCGCCCTCTTTGAGTTCGAGAATTCCGAGTACCTCCGAGTGCTTCAAGTCTGAATGAACATCGGACACATCCCGATCGACGAGGCGGGCGGCCTCACGCATGCTCTCGGGTTGTTCGTTCGCAATCGCTTTGATGAGTTCAAGGCGAAGTGGCGTGAGGCTGTCAACGAATTCATCGTAGGTGCCGAACTGGAGGACGGCACGCTCATCACTCTCTTCTAACTCGTCTTCTTTGGCATGCTGGATGAAGTTGAGGATGTCCTCACGGAGCTGTGCTCGGTCGCCGACGGTGATGTGAAGTGTAGTCATGATTGGCTGTGGATGCTGTTACTGTTTAGTAGGGGCGTGGTGGAGTGGTGCCGATTGTTTCCCAGTACTCGTCGGCACTCGCCCAAAACTCGATGATGAGTTCCGCCATACCTGGAAACTCCACGTCAGTATCGCCAGCGGCGGTGTGGAGTTCGTGGCCTTTGATGTCTTCGTACGTCTTCAGACTAAATCAGCCGCATTGAGCTCCCAGCATCATCCCCGATGACATCTGTAAGTCCGCACACGGTAATCACATCCGTATAGCCCTGTGCGGTCACTGCATTTTTCAATCCCTCTCTAGCTGGTTGATCATCTGTGAGGACAACGACGTTTGGCTCTGGGCGGTCGCGAACGTACTGGACGACAAGCCCTGCAAGAATTGCGTCTGTCTTTTCAACATCATGTTCGGCCTGCCCCGTTTCACTCGCAATCGTTCGCTTGGCAATATCGCTTGCCGCAACAGCATCCCCATCCGTCGGGTCCGGCGCGTCAATGATCTCCGCCCATCCTTCCTCAAGTGCTGTCTGTACGCGGTCTGCCTGTGGTCCACCGAGTTCACCAATTACCCGACGTGGTAGTTTCAGCACAACGTTAGCCGTCCGAACTGCCTGTCGGAATTGGCTATACTGTGGTTTCGATGGGCGACCAAGCGCGATGAACACGTTCGCGTCGACAAGAACAGTCGTCGCATCCGACAAGGGAGTATCCTGACCCATTCCTCGTCCTCACTCCTCATTCGCGGGGTCCGCTGGCATCGTCTCCGTCTCTTTGGGGTCGGGAAGGTCCATCTGGTCGTGGACATCAGGGAAGAGATACTCGAAGTAGGGGTCGTGGTCACGTCCGACAGCGAGCGCGGGCACCAGCGCGTACACGATCAGCATCGCGTCGGCGTCCCGCACGTCGATATCGCTCGCGACCATCCGTTGGGTGGTCTTCCCTGCGAAGTGAAGTCCTGCGCCACGAAGTGCCGCGACGAGCTTGCCGATGCCATGCCGGTCAACAAAGTACTCAACGTCTTCGTCGACCTCCTGGAGCGCAAAGGCGTGGAGCACAGTCGGCGTGATGATAATTGGGAGCTGTTGCTCAACAAGGACGAGCGGCTCGGCAGTCAACTGCTGAGGCCGAGTCGCCTCATCACGGTCGACAAGCCCGAGGTCAACCAGCCGATCGACGTATTCGTAGGTGGTTGATTTCGAGAGGTCGAGATCATCCATGACCTCTGGTGGCGTGACTGGCCCCCAATAGCAGACGTACACGTACACACGAGCGAGTGCTGGCTGATTGAGAAGCTCGACAACTGTCTCTAATCCAGGGGCATTTCTGGCAAGCGCTTCCGGTGTCAGCGTCTCCTCATTCAACACGTCGGTTGGTGGTGGGTCACGGATGTCGATTCCTCCGTCTGGAAGAACGCGGTTTCGCTGTGGTAGGTGAGTCATATCTACTAGTTCAAAGTCCATGAACTTCAGACTACTGGTGGTCAATGGTATTCTCTCTACTGTCGTACTATTCGTGTTCTCAAGCTATCGTAGTTCCCAAAGTCTCGTCCAAGGTGCGCCTCACCCTTCAGGCGCACAAAAACGATTACTCAGAGTCGTTTCCGAACAATCGCTTCGTCCGCCCCCAGACAGACTCCGACTGTGATTCTTCATCGTCTCGATTCCCACCACCAACAACAGGCTCCTCGTGGGTTTGATCTGTCGCTTGGTCACGCTCCGTGAGTTCAATTGTGAGTCGCTCAACTTCTGCTTCGAGTTCCTCAATACGCTCGTTCTTCCATTCGAGAAGCGTCTCTAGCTCCTCGACACGCTCGGTTAACAGCCGATTCTTCTCGGTGAGATACGCTTGACTCCGCTTAGACCCGTCACGGCCAGCATCGGCAGAGGAGTCCCCAGTCGAGGTAGAGTCCTGAGGCGAGTCCTCTCTCGGTTCTAGGTCGTAGAACGCCGACGTATTCCCTACTGCTCGCTCAATCGTCTTCTCGCCGTACGTTGAGCCATCGGCGTAGTGGACCTCATCCCATTTGTCACGAAGTAACCCCGACTGGCGGAACAATTCGTCCATCCGTGTGTGGTCGCCACCAGTCCAGAACGCCAGCATGTTGCAGAGCGCCATATCAGCCTCCGACTGACTATCGTATCCACCCGTATTCCCCTTCCAAAGACGCTCAAACTTCGCGCCATTCGACGCATTCATCGCCTTCTCCAGCAACTCCTCGTCCGCAAGATCCACATCGACGCTGGATGGTCCATTCGTCGTGGACTCTTCGTCAGTGCTCTCACGCCGGTCAGGTTCGGCCTCCGAACTATCGTCGGTGTCTTGGACGTACTCACGATGAATGGCCGTGAGCGCGTCCTGCCGTCGTGCAACACACGACGGCGTCTCCTCGACGTGATCACCGGTCACAGTAAAGAAGCGCGCCGTCTCGTACAACTCGAAACTCCCACGCCGATTCCGACCATCAGGGAGGCCACCCTTGATGAGCACGTGGTAGCCAGTTCCGGATGGTGAGACCTCTGTGTACGAATCGAGACGCTCAATAATGTCACGTGCCGCCTCGTCAACCTCCTCGGTTTCGGGGTCCCGACAGTCGTCGAGGTCCACCCCCACAATTGGATCATCATCGGTGAACACGAACCCGACGCCATCAGCATTCCCCGATTCGACGTAGTCAAACGCGGTCTCGACCCCCGTCCATGTCTCCGAGTCCGTCGAGGACGCGAACCTACCCGATCCGGGTGTTACTGGAATCTTCGTCGCCTTCCCATCCCGTTGCTCCTCCTTCCAGCACACCCATTGCTCGCGTTCACACAACTCGTCTGGTAGGACATTTACATCAACACTCACTCGAAGTCACCTCGCATGGCTCTCGCCCCAAGCGAGCCACCAGAAACTACCCACCATCTCTCTTCCCTCTTTCAATCCGCGAGTTCCAACGGGGACCCCCCGTTCTATAGTAGTTGGTTTTTGCTGTAACAGAATCTGCCGTCCTGACGTACACTCCATGAACTGCGTTTGAACAGCATTTACGGCATTTCGAAGGGCTGGTTTACGTGTTACGGCAATCCACCTATTGCCGTAACACGACGCCGTCTTGCGTTTTTCCCGAGATTGCTGGCCGACGGACATCTGGGCCTGTTGCCGTAACGTAGAATGCTGTTTGAGGCGTTCACCTAGCTCAAAATGGCTGAATCCGCTATTCATCTTCTTCCTCCTGTTGTTGGAGTGCGATGCCATCGTAGCACCGCACTTGTGACCCACCTTTCCGCTCAGTTGTTCGCTCGAAGGTCACGTGATTGCCGAGACGACGACCGAACCAACTCTTTGAGTCCGGATCTACATCATGGGTGTCAGCCCACGTTTCGTAGACCGTGTACACCTCTGCAGAGGTGACTGATTCGGCTTCGTCCTCACGGACACATTCGGCTGCAAAGCGCCCGATTGCGGCGTCCGGATCTTCCTTCCAGTTCTCATCCTGTAAAGGAGTTGCAGACACCTCAAAGTCGTCAGAAGTAGGTTCATCCGGTGTCTCCGGTTCTGTAGTCACTGGACTCCGACCAGACTGGGTTCCATTCTTAAATGAGTCTGGAGAGCCAACGGTAAACGATGTGTCGAGCAGGGATTGGATTGAACTCGTTGTACCGTTTCTGTAGAACACCGGGTCACCATCCATCGGGAGGATAACGATTCCATACGCATCATTCCCGTAGGTTGGGTGTGGAAGCTCATCCTCGGGGACGAACGGCTTTTTGACGGGAACCCAGTTCTCCTCAAATGCGGCTTTTGACTCGTAGGTAGATGTCTCGCCGCGAGCGTGAACGAGGTACTCGTTTGCAGTCTGGTCGTAGCTGTATATCGCTGGCACTCGGTCCTTAGTTACGGACGCAATCGATGACGTTCGAAGATGCTCCGTTCCAGTCTCGTCCCGGAGGATGATGCAATCATCCTCCTGCACCCAAACGGTACGGTTTGTATCAGTTTCTTCTGCGATAGGACGGACGGCGGTAACTCCGCCGTCTTCGGTCGCACCACCGTTGAACGTGAGGTTAGAGTCGTGCGTGTAGAATTGTGTTTCACCACTCTGGAGGTGTCTGACTGGTGGAGAGAGAATTCCTTCAACTCGTTCGGCCCAGGCCGTTTTCGACGAACCGGGACGAACGATGAACAGCGGTATTTCCGCTGTCTTCTGGGCTTTCTGGAAATTCGTCAGCACCTTTACGGGGTTCTCTGGTGTTGTCGTCTCGACCTCGATTGCGAACGTCTCCTCGATGTCCGGGTGGGTCGCTCGTGCGTCGGGTTTCTCACTTCCGTCTTGAGAGAGTATCGTGACGGTGAACCCGAGCGCCGTCAATTCCGCTTCGATTTCGAGGAGTGCATCGTCGTGGTCACTTCCTCCGGCGGCTTGGACGCTTCCAGTATCCGGGGTCGCTACGTCTTCACCCGCCTCGGTGAGTCGGATGACAATCTCGTCGGTATCGATATCGACGGTTGTCTCAAGGAACCGCGAGCGCTGGCGAATTGCCGCTAGCTCCTCGTACGACGGTGCGTCTGCGTCGACATCTTCGAAGAAATACCGGAGCTCATCATCGACTGTTTCGACTGCAACCAATCCATTTTCCTCCCGAACGTCCTCTCGAAGTTGGATACTCCGCACGACCTTCGAGATAGCAACATCCAACTCGTCGTCGCTTATATCGAGGATGTCATGCAGTTCCGCAGGTGTGTCTGTGCGTGGCTCACCAGTCGTTTCGGGAACCCCGTATTCCTCTTGAACGCGTTCGTGTATCGCCGACAGCGTCTCGGTGAACTGTTGTTCTTCTCGTGGTGTGAGCGGGTGGTCACTCTCGGGGTGGCCTGCTGGAATCGGGAGGGGTTTGAGACTGAACGGATACGGACCGGTCTTCCCGAATGTCGGACTTGGCAAGTTGGCGATCCATTCACCACGAGGGAGCGACCGAATCCGGTTGGCGAAATCGTCCGGGTCCATCTCCTCGTGAGCCATCGCTCGGGCTAACTCTCGGTCGACGTTGACGTTCCCGACGAGCGAACTCCCGATGTTGTTGAGGACGTTCAAGTACATCCGCCGACCGCCTGCTGATTCGATTTGTTCGGGAAACTGCATCGCCAACCCAACCGAAAGCCGAAAACTCCGTCCTTTTTCTAGCAGGTCATTCATGATGTCGGAGACCACGAGTGATGCCGCCTCGTCGATGAATAGGTTGACTACGTAGTCGTCCGGATACTGGCCAACGTTCTGCTTGCGTTCTTTGAGCGCATCTTGGAGATTGCTCAGTATCAGGCCAGTCATCAAGTGCGCACCGTCGTCGCGCAAATCGCCAAGGTCGAATATGATGACCGTATCCTCGTCAAGGATATCCCGAAAGTCGAATCGATTCTCGGTGTTATTGAACACCCGGCGCAGATGGCTATTCTGCGAAATATACGCAAGACGATTCCCGACACCACCCACCACGTTCTTGAACGCACGCTCATCAAGGTCGAGTTGCCGTCGAATCATCCGGGTATCTTCCTCATCGCTCGACTGGGGAGCCTGCTCAAAGTCGGGGTTCGGTGGCCCTGCATTCTGAAGTTGGTCAACGGCGTTTTCTAGTTGCCGGTGGGCGAAATAGTCGACTGACTCTCGGTAAACACCGTTCTCACGGCCGTGTTCCTCGTCAAAGAGCGCCTTGATAAGAGTCTTCATCAGGTTATTCGACACGGTGACTCGGTCATATTTGTCTTCGCCCATTGCGAGCTTCAGAATCTCTTCGTAGTGGTCGGCCTTGCGTTGGACAGCATCGACACGCCGTCGGCCGTTTGCTAGCGAAGAGGTGAGGTTGAAAAACGAGAAGCCGGGAAGTGTATTCGGGATATCGAAGTGAATCACGTTCTCTTCGAGGTCGGTCATTCCGAACCGGCGGGCATGGGCACGCATGTAGTTCGTGGCCATCCCGTCTCCTTTCCGGTCGATAAGAATGGTTGGCCCGCTCGTATTCTCGTATAGCGAGAGAGAACTGTTACTCGCTAAAATTGACTTTCCTGACCCTGTCGTTCCGTATATGCCGTAGTGGACTGGCAACAAACTCGACGGGATGTGTACGGGGATATCTTCGGGTTCACCGTCTTCGTCGAGCGCGTAGCCGATTGCCATTCCATCACGGAACTCACGCATCAAGTCCGGGTGTGGACGTGGGAGTGGGTTGCGACTCCGTTGTTCCGCCCGTGTTCCCCGGACCCCTTCGACGCTGAGTTGTTCACTCGATGGGACGAGAATGAAGTTCGCGAGTTCGTCTGCATTCAACACGAGGTCGGGCCGGGTCTTTCCGCTATCCGTCAGGAGTTCTCGGTTGAGAATGCGTTTGAGGGCCTTGCGAGCGTTCTTCGTTTTGGTCTTCTGTCGCCAGCCAGCGTGACGGAATCGCTGGCCTTCAACCTCGTAGAATTTCCCATCAAGCGGGTCGAAGACTGGGGCGAGCGACTCCATCTTCGACTCTAGTTTCGCCGTGGCATCCTCGCTCGTTAGGACTGTAACTGCTCGTAGGTTGACCGTGAACGTTCGCTTTGGGTCCTTCTCGGAGATCCGCTTAATGCGGTCCTCCACAATCTCACCTAATTCTCGGTCTTCAGTATCGATGGATTCACCTTCGAGTAGTGGTCCGATCCATCGCTGACTCCATGTATCCCGACCGTCTTTCAGGTCCTCTTGTCGAAGCTCTGCGTCCGAAACCCAACTCGGTCGGCGCTGGAAGAGCGCTTGGAATCCAATCGGATGCTCGGAGCTACTTAGCTCGTCGATGAGCGCCGCTAGTGGTGTTCCTGTCGACTCACTCGCCGAGTCGGATGTCGTGGACTCTGAGTCAGTATCGTGGGTAAGCGTCGTCATCCAGTCGTCTTTCCGAGTGGCGACACCACACCACCGCACACCTATCGGTTGGAGGTAGTCAATCGCTTGGCGAGCCAGAATCGTGCCATCCGTCGTGAGTGTTGGCTTCCGAACCGAGGTCGGTAGAAAACCCTCGGAGCCCGTCTCTTGAGCGTCGGTTTGGAAGAGACCTGTCTCGGTCTCGACCACGGTATCGGCATCTGAATCGATGCCAACTTCAGTCGATTCTGACAGTTCCGCAGAGGTATCTACGGTGTTCGAATCAGGCTCGGTGGAGGTATCTGAGTCACTCTCGACCTGCTCGTCCTCGGAGAACTCGTAGAGCAATTGACCGCTATCGAGGCTCTCCCTGAACTCTTCGCGTTCGTATTCGGTTGGTGGAATGAGCTTTGTCGCGGGGTCGATCTCGGCCGGGTTGATGTCGAACGTCGACGGATAGATAGAGCGAAGCCGTCGTTCGAGAATATCGAGATGATCGTCCGCCCCGTAGTAGAACTCGACAGGAGCATCCCGTCCTTCACTAATCGCCAGAAACTCGAAGCGAAGGGGCTGTGCCGATTTGAGTGGGTTCACTCTCTCAAGAAGGCCAGATGCCTCATCAGTCGTCAATTTGTGAAGGCTGGCGAGGACCGTTGAGACCTTGCTGGCTGGAAGTTCCTCGGAGGTTGGTGTGACGCGAAGGTATTCGCGTTTCATCGCGGTCGGTCCACCTCCGACCCGCCGTCCGTTTCTGTCTCGACACCCGGGCTCGAATTACTCGAAGCCCGCTGTTGGAGGTCCTCACGGAACGCTTGAACCTCCGGATCGACTGCATCTCGGTCCGCACCGGGAAGTGATTCTCGTGTCTGTTCGGTCGGGTCGAAATCGATAACCTGTTTTTCTTTGTCCATTGCTTGGACCTTGATGCCGCGCCATTCACCGTCAACGCCGACGAGCGCCTCAGAGAACCCAGCATCCTCGTTACCCGGAACCGCATCCTGCACGTAGCGCATCTGTGCGTAATTCAAGCCGAACTCGTCGGCCCACTCCTCGTCCATCCCGTCCAACCGATGGAACTGCTTGACGGCACACTGATCGAGGATGGCTTCAGCTTGGGCGTGTTCGAAGAACTCGTCGACAGTCTGGGTAACCAGTCGAATCGAGAGGTCGTGATGACGGTGGTGCCGGAACACCGTTTCGAGGAACGCCAGACTTGCGGCGTCCTGCATGATGTACCGCGCCTCGTCGATGTAGAACACGACTTCCTTGTCCGTCTCTTTCGCTCGTTCGTACACGAGCGAGATGAGCAACTGCATCGTCAGCGCCGTGCTACTGTCGACGCTGCCTTCCTGCTGGGCAAGGTCAAGGTAAATGACCTTCTCGTCGCGGATGTCGAACTCCGAGGATTTCCCGAGGTTGGCGTGGCGACCATCGTCCTCGAAGGGGCGAAGCTGGTCCAACAGCCACGTCGCGTCCTCGCGGATCTTTCCAGCCTCTTCGTCAGACCGGACGACGAACTCCTCGGGGTCGTCAACCATGTCCTCGAAGACGTCCATCATCTCCCGGATGGTCGGGCTGAGGTTGCTGTGCGTCGAGATATCGTCGGTGATGTCGTTGCGCTTGTAGGCGCGCTTCAGGCCGAGTTCGAGCGTTGTCCGACGGTCACCGAGCGAGATACCGCGTAGTGCGAAGAAGTTCGTCAGGAAGCTCATCGCGTCGTCGAGCTTCTCGTTGAACGGACTCGCGTCCTCACCCATCGCTCGCTGAACGTGCTCGGGTGTCTGGCGAATCTCTAGGGGATTCAGGCCGAGTGTCCCACCGACGGTGATGCGTTTCGCATCGAGGGCTTCGGAGACGCCTGCCCAGTTGTTGAGCGGTTCGAGAATGATGCCGATGCGGTCCTTGCTCTGTTCGATGGAACGGATGAAGTTCTGTTTGGAACTGAACGACTTCCCCGAGCCGGTGTCGCCGACGGTGAACATCGCGTACCCGTTGTCACGGGCGAACGGGTCGATGACGACGGGGCTCTGGTTGTCCTTGTGAATCCCGAACTCGACTCCGTCCTCCTCGAGGATGGTCGCATTATGCGGCGACGAGAGCAGGGCGCCAACGGCTCCACCAAGGGCGATAGATTCTCGCCCGAATACGTTGTCTCCGATGGGGGCTGCCGACTGCAGCGCGAGGTCCTGCCGACAAATCGCGGTCTTCGGCGTGAGATTCGCCGGGTCGTCACGGAGAGCACTCTTGACCTTCTGGACCGAATCCCGGAGGTCCTCCTTGTCGTCGGCGCGAACCGTGACGAACATTCCCTGGTCGAAGACGTTCGCTCCGCTCTCGACGGCTTTGTAGGTCGCAGCGGCTTCGTTTGCTCGTTCCTGTAGATACGCACTACGGACGCTCTGTTCGAGGTCGGCGTCGACTTGGAGGTCATCAGCGATATCCTGTAGTTCGTTCCGCGCTCGTTGCTGGTTCTTCGGGGTGATGTGCGCTGTGAGATCGAACTCAACGTCAGTCAACTCGAAGAGGTCGCTCAGATAGCCGTCGCTCGGGTAATCGGCGTAGTCGGCCATGTATAGTGTCGTCGTCCACTGCTCGCCAACGCGTGCGGCGCGTGTCCCCCACTCGATGGCTGCTGGCGCAGTTACCGTCTTGTGTGACTCGGACATATCGTCAAGGAGTTGGCCCTCTGCGTGGCCCTCCTCAAGCATCTCCTCGTCAAGAACATCCGAGAAGTCAACTTCTGGCTCGTCGGCGGCGGTGTGCCGGTCCCAGAGGAGTTTACCGGCGACTCCGAGGACCACAACCAGTAGGAGATAAACCGACGCACCTCCGGGTGACGTTGGGTTCAGAAGCCACTCTGTGAGCTGGCTGAAGGTCCCGCCACCCGCCTGCAGGACGACGTTACGCATTGGTCTCGTCCTCCCGGCGGGAGTGGCCGATAATCGGTTGCTCGCGAACGACGCGCTCGGCGTCGTCGTAGTCGTGCTCCCGTCCGTTCCAGAAATCCATGTTCAGGACGAACAGTTCGACTGTACTGAGCCGACGAGCAGACCAGCCGGACGCCTGCTGGATGAACTCGGCGCGAACGTCGTTGACGCGGCTATCGAGTTTCTCGAACATCTGCACACGGCGCTCGACATCGGTGAGGTCCTCACGACGTGTCACGAACGGGTTGAACAGGAATCCGATGACAGGGAACTTAGTCAGTTTCTCGGCGGGCGTCCCTTCGTCTCTAAATCGGTCGTAGACCTCCAGCGGCGTGACCTCGACGCCGATGTAGTAGCGAACTTGCTGGATGCCTCGGTCACGCATCTCCTTGGGACGCGTCTCACGGTACTCTTCGAGGAGTTCCCGGAAGATCGGGTTCTGCGTGACGTCCTCATCGCTGAGTCGGTCCTCGATGGTCTCGGTGATCTGCTCTACCGGAAATGACCGAGTTGTCGCGTGGAATTTGAGCTTCGAGTCGAGTTCCTTGTTGGCGAACTCTTCGCCCGCCTCTTGGAGTTGCGCCCAGTCATCAGACATGGCGAAATCCATGTTCCCTGGATCAATCTCGATGAACGCCTCCATCGTGCCGTCTGACCGCTGAATTGCACCCGCGCCCGGCCACGCTCGCTTAACGTTCGTGAGGTCTTGCGTTCGCTCGTCCGGTTTGAACGGCGTGTAGTTCGCGAGTCCGCCTTCGTTTCGCTCGGTCTCGTTTGTACTACTGTCTGCTTCCTCTGGAGCACTGAACGTAACTCGCGGACGCTTGGCGTAGCGGTAGACGTCCTTCGTCCACGTCCACGCATTCAGGTGGTCGGGAGAGACGTAGATGACAGCAACGCCAAACCCGAATCCGCCCGCTACGAACGGGAGGGCGAGTGATTCGATTCCGGTGATGCCAGCGATGAACAGGCCGATAATCGGGAAGGCGATGAGTACACCGACATCCTCTTCCTCGATGTTGAGGTAGGGAATGCGGCTCTCCTCGCCGAACTGGTTCATGATGCGCCGTGCGGCTGCGTCTGGGTCTGTCGACATTAGTGAATACCTCGATCATACTCCATTCCGCGTTTGTCACTCGATGCATCTGGTGTGGGCCCACTCGGGTCATTCTCTGTCCGACGGTACGACGGTGTACCCCCACCCTCGCTTCCGTGCCCTCCTCGATCGGCAACTTTCTGTGCTATGGCTTGACCGGCTGCTGCTTTCGGTCCCCAGCGCGCTGCGGTCGTCGCGACGCCAGCACCGCCGACATACGCACCGGCTGCGACACCGCCGATAAGAGCAGCCCCTTTCGTCGCTCCTCCGACGACCCTGGCTGTCAGCGGAGTCGCATACTTGAACGTCTTCCAGGTGATGTAGAGAGCAACCAGCGGGAGGGAAGCAGCGACTAAGAATTTGAGAAATGCAGTCTGAGGGGTGAGCGTCCCGCCACCGTATATTAAGTCGTAGCCTTTGAATACTATCGAGGCTGGTAGTGGTAGGACGGCAAGGGGGACAAACCGCTTGCAGAACCCTATGGCGATATCGGATACTATAGGTATATTGCCATACCCGATAGCAATCGCAATCGGCATTCCGTAGAGATAGACATAGAGGAGAATCTCACGGATGTAAAACAGGGCTTCTAGTGCCCACATCGAGATGCCGCCGATTAGTGCAAACAACAGCGATAACCCTGGATTGGTCAGTGTTACGCCGAGGAACCCCAACATAGCATTTCGAAGCGAAGCCATACCGGGCATCAGAGCAATCGAGAACCCGTCAACAATGTAGAGCGAGAGGACACCGACCCAATACCAGACAATAATCAGAAACGCACCAACCCACGCAGTTTTCTTCGTCTTCCTCGCTTCGTATGCACTTCCGATGTTGAATATTCGAATAGTATGACGCCCTTGTACGCTCATCACGAGCAGCAGCAACGCAATGAGCATTATTTCGCCACCGACGAGTGCATCCTGAATCGTTGACCAGAGTGCGTTCGTCGGTTCCCCAAAGACGAATGCTCCATCTGTCTGAGGGGTGGGAGTCCCGAACATCTCCTCGGTGAGGTTATTGTATCCCGTCGTCAGGCCATCCATGAAGAGGCCGATAATCCAGTCAACGACGTCTTTGAACCCTTCTAAGACAACATCGATTAGATCAACCATAGTCAAGTCTCACTAATTGCGATTTCGCAGTTTTGCATCTCGTCAGAGCCCGTGTACTCTACACCGTACGATTTCGTGATTTCCTGGCCTGTAACTCGAGTTTCCAAAACGACCGTGAATTGCCCACTATTTCCGTCAGTCGAACAGCCCATACCCTCGTTCCCGATTTCTGAACCGAATGGGAATGAATCGCTAAAGAGCGCTACTGTCTTACCTGCCGGGACCACAACGTTGTCTTTTCCAAATATCCCACTTCTACGAGGATCATCGACAGGGTTAGGGACGTCTCCAGTAAACCGGAGTTCAACGACCGCATCCGGTCCGCTTCCAGAGTTCTGAATAGTAACAAATACCTCTCCGTTCTTTTTCGAGTCAGTTTTACTCTCACCGTAGACCTCGTCCCACGGCTTGTCAGGATTATTCCGGTAGAGTCCAACGTCCTGAATCTGAACCTCCGGTACGATATCCGTCGTGCTCTCTACGACTGTCTCTTCACCTTTCAGTGCGACCACGCGGTACTCTCCAGGCTCGTAAGCAGTCCCAATCTCGAACGAGACCTGTTGGACCCCCGCGGCCACATCACGCTTTCCGAACAGCTCTCCATTAGGCTGGACGAGGTTGACTTGGTCAACGTTGGCTTCTGCCGAGAGTTCGACGACGAGCGTCGTTCCGTCGACGGCGATTCGCTTGAGCGGTCCCTGACTTTCTGAAGAGGTTGTCTCGACACCGGGAGTTCCGGAGTTTCCGCTGTTGTCCAGACAGCCAGCTACGCTCACAAGCGTAGCGCCTGTGACTGTTCGGAGGGCGTTTCTTCGACTGATGTGTGGATGATCTCTGGTCATGAGTTTCGTTGGAAGATGTCTTCTGGGCCGAGCATTCGGAGGAGGCGGTGTCCCGCGTAGAACATCACGAAGAAGGGGATGAACTGCCAGCCGACCTCGAAGATGAACGCGAACCAGCCATCAATGGTTCCGAGTGGATGCCACCGGGCGGTCGCCGTATCACTCACATAAGCCGGGCTATGTCCGAGCCACGACCCAGGATGATACCGGGCCGTGTAGATACCGGGCTCAGTAATCGTCAGAATGGCGACTCCAGAGGCGTTGGTTTCGACCGTCTGATTGGCAATGGTGATGTAGCCATTACGTTGGTTACCACCAATGGGAAATCGACGGGCGCTATCGTTGAGGACAATGGGTGCGCCAGTCTGGTTGTCACGCAGTTCGATTCGAAGGGTCGCCTGCGACTGGTTTTGCTGGAGCACTTCGACGGTGAGGTTACTGCGCCGAAGCTGTCGTTCAGAACCGGCGTCGGGCACCACAATCGACGCGTTCACCCCACGAACGATGCCTGCAACGTGAAGTGCCTCTCTGTCGACGGTCTCAGCGCGGACGCCCACACCGTACGTCGTCTCATAGGATTGGTTGACGACCTCAATGGTGACGTTCTCGCCGATGGTCTCTAACGGGGAGGGTCGTTCCGTTCCCCATGTGTCGATAATCTCCGGGCCGTCCCGGACGGGTTCAGCACGCGGTCCAATCCGGGATGGATACGCGTGGACGTACACGGGAATGGCGTCGGACTCAACTTTGGCACTGTCTGTCCGGTTCGATTTGACGAGCGTGTCCCAGTTTGTGTTTCGGGCGGTGTAGAACCGCCAGACACCACGCACGCTCGCGTTTCCCTCGTCAGTGAGCGTGTACCCTTGCCACGGCCGAGACTGGAAGATAGCCACGCCAGCATCGCCATTGGGGTACTTAGCGTAGTAGGGGTACGCCGAGAGGTCGTAGATCTCGACGTCGGTCGAGTCCGAGACGTTTCGCGTCTCCTCACGGTAGACGACGTCGACGTTGGTTCCGTTGACCATATTGGTCCGTATCGTCTTCTTCAACCGAACGTGAATTTCTGCTTCGAGGGTAAGGGTCGCGCTCCAGTCGTCATCGATCTGGTAGTCGATGGCCGGCGTGTGCGACCCATCGGTCCTCGCAATGGTCTCCTCGTCCTTCTTCAGGCGTACTTCCTCGATCTCGTGTTCCGTAAGCGACCACTCGACGGTCCTGTTCCTGGAGGAACTCCCGTTCGGCACGCGGATTCGGTAATCGACGAATCCGCGCATCGTCCCGTTCGGGGCGATGTAGAGTGGAGTGTCACCGGATTCGAGGTGGCCACGGGTCGACGGCTGAAGCGCGAATACAGTCGCATGGGCGTCCTCGATGAACACGCCGTTTTCGAGTGATGCGTGAGGCGGATGCAACGACGTATCTGACCCTCCGGCTTCGAGGTCCTCGAAGTCGTTTTGAGTCCACGTTGCGGCAGTTGCGGGCGGCCGCTTGAACGTGATGTCCGTTCCGTTTGCGAGCTGGTGGATCGACGTCCGCTCGTCACCGTAGCGTTGGCGGTACTCTTTTTGACTGATGTAGTTGTCCGCGTCGCGCGACCAGAGTGTCGCCGACTCGTTTTCGGTGAGTCCATTTTCTTCTGTCCCTGGCCGCGGTGGGCTTGCTGTGACGATACCTGTGACTAAGCTCGTCACGAACAGGACGGCCATGAGTATGGAGCGTTCTCGTTGTTCCATGAGGGCTCGCAATGAGGGTCGTAAAGTGGCTTACCAGGGGACGAGGTCGACACACTGCGCTAGCGGGAGGCCCATCATCGATCCGGCGACTGTGTATAGCGGACCGAGGACCACGAGGACAATGGTGGACTTCATCGCTGAGCGCTTGTGGCGCTTGAGGCCCTTCTTCTGCTCGGGATTGAGGGTGAACATCTCAATGAGGGAGTCAGCCTGCCAGACGACGGCGAGACCGACGATTCCCAGCCCGGTTGTCAGTTGGAAGAACCCCTCAATCATTCCAGGGAGGTTGTCTGCGCTGCAGACCGCGCTCTGAGAGGTTACTGCATCTTGGGTCGTTTGTTGAGCGAGCGCTGGTTCAACTACTATGAATGAGAGTACTACGATGGTGAAGGGGAGTTTTAGTCCAACAGTACTCTGTGTAGTGGTTTTCGACTTTTCTTGTGGGGAGTCAGTATCTGATTCTTGCATACGTAGCTGTGGTTGGCTGTTCCACCACCCGATCAATTGCGAGGGTATCGCGGGGACGTGGAATCAGCGTTCAGTTCTACCACAAACAGACCGGGTATATGAATTTGAGCATACGAACGTATTTTTTGGTGTCTATTTGTATTTTCTAGCCTCTGATAAGATGTCTAGAGAACTAATCGGAAGGTATATACATATGTTCGGATGACAGTGAAACTATCCACATGTATCGAGAAGTTAATTGGGCGGTACCGGCTGACCCATACATTCTCGAAGAACTAGGAAAGTATGAGGGCTGGCACACAGCAAAGAATCTCGAAATCAATACTGACTTCAGCCGACAATGGATTTCCCAGCGCTGTCCAGTATTTGTTGATCATGAACTCGCTGAGCGCCACGAAGAGGAGCCCGCATATCGCCTCACTGAGTTCGGCGAGCAAATCCTCAACGGTAAAGCAGAGTACGAAGAGCTCAACGAAACAGAGGACTAAGTAGGGTGGTGGTTAACCAACATACCGCCAGGGGCTACAACCGCGTTGGTTAATAACTACTCGAAGATACGCAGTCACTCAGTAGTTTGCTGGCTTTCACCAGCTAGAATACTCGCTTACGGTACATGATAATAGAGAGGTGGGGAAATTTGATAGCGGTCGGACGTGAAGCGTGAGGCAACGTGGTTACGGAACAGATTTCAGCGGCAGATATTCAGGCTTGGAATTCACTCGATGCAGTTGCAGATTCATTAGTTGGCCGAGGGTTGGAAGTAATTTCTCGCTCTGACGAGCAGATTGAACTTGCGTTTACCGGAGATGCGACAGCCTGTATAACGGCCATTGAGGAGGGCCAATCACCCGAATCAGCGCTTCCGATAGAGGACCTCACCCAGCAGTTTGATCTCATTGTTGTAGCCACATGGAATGCGGGGAGATTTGATCTCTACTCTAAGCCAGTTTCAGCAACAGGACTTGGTCAGACTACGATAGTTCACCTCGGATTTGAGAAAGGTGACATCAATACAGACACCGGGACTTCCCGACGCCTAGTAGAACGATTGAATCAAATCGATGGATATGACGCTGACTCTCTTTCTGAGGTGTTTGATGATGAATACGTCATCGAGAGCTTCGCAACCGGTTACCAAGAGATGGTGGACACTGTAGCTGAAGCTATTGATGCTGATCCTGACGTCAACGTGCAAGCGCGTCGTCGATATGGACAACGGCTCACCAATCGACTCGTATACCTTTACCTCCTTCAGCACACTGGCGTGATTCCGGAGGCCTATCTGGAACAACAGCAGGGACCAGCGTCTGTGGCAGGGCAAAATGTCTATGAGGAGTTCTACTCACCCCTTTTTGATGGGGAAGTCCCAAAAGAGACTCACAATAATCTGCGTCCATACCTGCAAACCTTCCTTTTTGAGGAGACTTCCAGCGAGGCTGCTGGTCAAGTGCGGCTCCCAACATCAACATCTGTAGTAAATAAACTGTTCTCTGACATCCTCGAATTCTTAGCAGACTGGAATTGGCAAGTTGGTAGCTCCCACGATATCCGGCACGCAACAAGCGTGACTCCTCGCGTGATTGGACTCGCTCTTGAACGTTATATTAACAAACAACATACCGGAGCATATCACACACCAGACCGCCTCAGACACTCTCTCGTCTCAAAGACACTTCGTGAGTCACTACTTGGGACACTCAACCAACAGACGGACAGTGAGTATGAGTCACTAAGTCAACTCTTCGAACCAGATCCAGATACTCCCGAGCGCAATCCGAATCTGGAAGCTATCAACCAACTCTACTTTGATGTTCTCCCAGAGTTCCACGTCGTCGATCCGGCGGTGGGCAGCGGTTCATTCATCCAAGAAGCGCAAGTCTATCTAATCGACGTTTACACCGAATGCCTCCAACATCTCGCCTCTGCTCAAACAGGCACCCGAGGTGATTTGCCAGAATTTGAGACTACTAGTGAGCGCATACAGTTTGCTCGTCTACTTGCAGTCCGACGAAATTTATTCGGCGTAGATTTGAATCCAGAGGCGATTGAGTTGACACGGTTTCGACTGCAGTTGTCAGTTTTCGATAGCGCTAGTGAGGAACCACTTCGTGAGCTTCGCGTACTCGAATACCACTCGGAATATAACTTCTTCACTGGAAACAGCCTGATCG
Organism: Halorussus lipolyticus; assembly: GCF_029338375.1. Classification (NCBI taxonomy): domain Archaea; kingdom Methanobacteriati; phylum Methanobacteriota; class Halobacteria; order Halobacteriales; family Haladaptataceae; genus Halorussus; species Halorussus lipolyticus. Next base: position 72,802 of record NZ_CP119806.1, read on the forward strand.
GATATACAGATAGTTTCAGTAATCAGCCAGAGGGCACTTCAATTACTCTCTCTGATTATACGAGTGCGTATGAAGAATACAAAGAATTGGTCTGGGAATATCGACAGGCTGTTGGAGATGATATTACAGATACCAAGCAGCGCATCAACGAGAAAGTCACTGAGTTGAATAATGAACTGACAGAGACGTTCTCGGAACAATATGCTTCCTTGCTCGAAGAAGAAACCAGCGCTGCTCAGATAGCGGACAAGATGACACCATTTCACTGGTGGGTCGGATTCCCCAATATCATGGCCGATGGAGGGTTCGATGCGGTCATCAGTAACCCACCGTGGCAGAGTCTCAAAGACGTTGGTAGTGAGACCCCGAAAGGAATCTCTGGTAGACATTTTAGAGGAGAGTCTGATGCCTCCACAGAAGACGAAATAGGGATCGACCAGCAGCGAACGTATTTCGAAAACACGTATGAGTTTGGAGGCAACCGCAGACTGAACCTTAGCGGTCTCTTTATCGAGCGTGCAATGGAGATTGCGGCACCGACCGCAGTCGTTTCGATGTTAACTCCTGGGGCGCTATTCCGAGAGCGTTCGTTCGAATCGATTCGTCGATCGCTCGTTCGTGAGAAAGAACTACAGCGAATAATCGGGTTTGAAAACCACGGTATTTTCCCAGACATCCACAGACAGTACGAGTTCGGGCTCGTCCAATTCATTAATTCTGGCACGACACATATACTTCGAGCGAAATTCCGTCAACCGTCTCTCGACATCCTCGGTGAAGATGAGTTGTCATTTCCAGCAGTATCCCGAAACCTACTCAACTCGTATTCACCGTCACTTCTAGCATTCCCGCCTATAGAATCACAAGACGATGTTGAGGCGTACGAAACTATTGTCCAGCACCAGCGCCTAGACTCCGAAGATGGCTGGCAGGTCGCTCCTTCCCGAGGCATCCATCAAACTCGACAAGGTGATACACTACTGGAGGAGCCAGGTGATTATCCAATTTATCGAGGACGGAATATCTACCAATATACCCACGATGCAGCCTATTATGACGTAGATCCGCCAAAATATTGGGGCGTCAATGAGGGAGGTAACCAAGCGAGCGCCAAAGGCGTAATCCGAGATCGAGAGATTCGGACACTCACCCACCAATATCCTGTAAACACACACGGAAATACAGTCACCTTCGAGGACGGGGAGACAATACCTGCTTCAGATATCCCGATGCCATATGAGGAATACCGAATTGCGTATCGGGACATCGCGACGTCGTCGAATGAGCGGACAGTCATTGCTACCGTTCTCCCCCCGAATGTTCTCAGTGTCAATACGATCCACACGGTCCACCCGCATAGCTGGCGGGAACCGGGGACTCTGCCAAACAGTGCGACGAAAGCAGCACTCTTCGAGCCACGGTACACCCCAAAGGAACTCTTCTGTTTACTCGGAATCCTCAATAGCACACCCTTCGACTACCTGCTCCGGTCTAAAATCGAGACACACCTGTCCGACTACCTGATTACAGAATCCCAAGCGCCAAAGCCACCCATCGAGAGCGACATCGCCGAGAGCATTTGGAAACCTGCGGCACGGCTAAATTGTTACGGGGAACGGTTCCAACCACTTCGTGACGAACTTGATATTGACGTAATTGAGGAAGTTGAAGCACGGGCAGAGACACAGGCGAGTATTGATGCTACTGTTTTCCATGCGTATGGATTCGAAGATCCAGAGATAGTATGGTCGGTTCTTGACTCCTTACCGCGGGTGCGAAGCCCGCGTGTCCTCAATGAAGCATATTTTGACACGGTCATCAATCGATTTGAGCAGTTTCGAGGTGAGTTCTGATGAGTGATGATCTTACTCTCTCAGAATGCGTAAAGCGGGCGGTCGAGTTGTTACCGGAGGACGATGAGCCAATGGTGAGCACTGGAGCTGATGAATACGCGCTCCTCGTACGACGGATTTGTGTTGAAAAACAATCGCCAGACTACGACGAGGCAGTCGAAGAACGGCACATCGCAGACGTCGTCGATCAAGCACTCAGTCGGGCCCAAGACGAAGAAGACGTATTTGGGGCCTTCCAACGAGAGTTCGGACAGTTATCAAACTCGAGTGAACAGTATCATTTCCGTATTTTCTTTCCACTGAATATGCGCACAGGGCGTGGTGAAAACCCGCCAGAAACAATTGAAGCTAATAGTACAACGATTCGAAGGGTAGAGAATGATCAGTGGGAAGACGCCGTAGAGGCCGCTCAAACCGCAGAGAGTACATCTGCAGCTCCAGATAGTCTCCCGAAAATACTCCAGGAGGAGTCGGATACGAGACTCTCAACCCGACAGTATTCATTCTATGTTTTCGAAACGGAAGCGAGAGAGGCAGCGCTAGCACGCTCAAAATTACAACGGGACTTGGACATTATTCTGGGGAAGCTCAATTTCACAGCCGTCGATTGGCAATTAGAGAAAGATACGATGGATGAACTGCGGTCGCTTAATCGGACACTTCCGGATGCAATAAATCGTCCCCCAGTATATTTATTATTTAAAGAGGAAGAGTACGATACATTCCAAGCAACGCAAGTTGACCCTTCAGGGACTGGGTTCAGGTTGCCGCGGGGATTCAATGCCGATTTTAAGCTAGTTCGACGATTTCCGCCCGCAGGTGTCGGTGAATCGTGTGACGGTGAACTTAGCCGTGGCTTCCGAGCACTGCAGGCAGGACTAACGGCTGAACGAAATGAGAATGCTTTTCTCTATTATTGGCGGGGTATTGAGGAAATTACGTTCCATGACCGCGGTGACAGTTCGAAAAATGCCCTGGAACGTAGTCTTCCTCTTGTCCATGACTCGTTCAATCTCACGATTTTGAAATCTGTGCTGGAGAGTTTAGCCGACAAACGGAACGACATAGTCCACAGTGGAATTGAATCGCCAGTCTATGATCGAGACGTGATCTTGCTTCGGCAAATGTTGTATAATTCACTTAATGAGGTCTTCGCTTTGCGGGAAAATGACTATTCAAAGAATGAAATTATTGGCGTCTTAGACTATGGATTGCATGAAACAGGCAGCCTGGAACAGAAAGAAGACAGTCATCAGGAGGACTATTTAGAGTTAGAGAATTCTCTCGAAGAACTAGAAGGTGCTCGGCGATGGCGCAAAGAACGGGCCTCGTTTGAAGACGTACAGCATATACAACAACCCTAGAAATAACTAGAACACAGGTATGGCAGCACGATCTAGTTAAGCAACTCTGAATTATACGGGGATTACAGCACCTCTCTCGCTGTTACTGGACAAGGCAGTATACTGTGCATTTTACGAGAGGTATAGTCAGACCAGCGAATTCACGTCGCTCAGTAGTTCCCGGTCGTTCGTCCCATCGAACAGACACTGCTTTTTCCTCATCTGCGGCTTGTTCATCGTATCGATGTCTTCTGGTTTCGCTTATCTAGACAGTTCCGTCATGAATACTTCTAAGTGGGATTGTCGGGACATTGAGGACATGGCTTTCAATGTCTACAAAATGCGTCTCAAACCCGGATCTGCGGATGACGACGCAACGCCGTTCAAGTTCTGCAAAGAGAAGGAAATCGTCGGGGTTGGGCACGAAATCTACATGGATCGTACCTATGAGAACGTTGAGAATGTGGAAGAAGCCCACTGGGAGTACGAGGCGGAGCACTACGATCCAGATAATCGATCTCGGTTCCGCCAAGATGGGGAATTGGACTCTGATCTTCGATATATCCTCAAGGAGATAGAGGAAGGCGACTACATCTGGGTCAACAAGGAGAACACCTTCGGTCTCTGTAAGGTGACTGGCGATTGGGAGGTCCTTCCAAATCTCCCCGAAGAGGAGCGAGACAAGTACATGAAGAACGATATCCAGAACTTCCGGTATGTCGACTGGGCCATCATCCCGTACTTCGCAGTTCCTGGATTCGTTCGGCGCCAGTTCTCCGGTCGATTCGGAACGATCGCGCGGATAAGAAAGCCCATTAACGATACAACCCGTGCCCTGATTGAACGGCTGTTCGAGCAGGACGACTACCACCGGCAAGACGAGTTTCTCTGGACAGAGATCCAGACATACGTCGAGGAGACCCCAGCCGACGAGCTGATCAATCTTTTGGGACCGACAGCGACCGAGGATTTGGTCCTACTCTATCTCCAAGAACAGGGATGGAAACTGGTTGGTTCAAGCCTCTCCAATACCCAGGCCAAGATTGAGTGCGAGATGTACCGTGGAGACGAGTTGAGCTACGTTCAGGTCAAGTCCGGGAACGCGAGCGTCAACCCGTCGAATTTTGAGAACTATGATGGAACAGTCTTCCTCTTTGTCGGGGATGACTTGAACCTCGAATCCTACGAACACATCCACCAGATTGACCCTGACGACGTCATGGCGTACCTACACAAGAACATAGAGGAAGCACCGCATGACGTCCTCTCTGGGGTCCAAGATGTAGTTGAGTATGAGTGACGCCACGCTAGAGGACTTGTTCAAGTCCAGCAGTGTCTTTGGCCTCGCTAGATTGAAGCGACACGTTCAACACGCGACGGTATATCCACCGTCTCCCTGTTGGCTGGCTCACAGCAACGGATTTCCTCGTACAATCTCGACACCTACGAGTTTTAATTCTAGAATTGTTACTTGTATTATCTTTTCAATAGTGCTTGTCTAGCCAGTCTAATAGAGTCTTCTCGAAGAACGGGTTAGTAGTCGAAAAGCGTCTTCTGACGCTCAAAATCGTAGGGATCGGTAAGCGAAGCCCGTATTCCTGAGTAGTCGTACTGGGCATGGTGGTTTTCCTCAATGGCTCGGTCGACGAACCATGCCCGAAATCGTTCATACTCGTCACGGTCATTAATTATGTCATCCATGTCGACCGTTTGGAGTTCGCCATACCGAGCGAAATAGATTCCAACTCTATTCACTTTCGGGTACTCTTGATCAGTTCGGTCAGTTTCTTCGTAGAGTACTCGTTGAACGTCATTGAGAATATAGTAGGTGAGAAGTTGCCGCCAAAACGCGGGCGTGAACGTCTCGTCTTCTGTCGTCTTTACATCGACCAATAAATCGTCGATAATAAAGTCGGCTTCACCTTCGAGGATATTCCAATGTTGGCCAAAATTTGGGTTGAGATACGTCAGTTCTCCAGTCGTCCACTCTTGCGATCGGAGTTGGTTGAAGAGTCCTTGCAGTTCTGTTACAAGGTCATCATTAAATGACTCCAGATCAATTGAAGAGTTCTCTTCCTTTTCTTGATCCCATCCTGAGTAAAGGAGTGCAGCGTTGACGACTTCATCAGCGTTCATTCCCGTTTTTACGAACTGCTCTGCATGCTTCTTTGCTCGATAAAGGGACTTAGGCGTTATACTCACGATTGTCCTATTTCGGTGTTTCCTCACCTTTTGGACTCGCTCAGACTCAAGTAATGACTCCTCAGGTTCTTCTCCCTTATCGAAGATTCTGCGCTCCGTGCCAGAATAGATTCGTGGTGGTTCTCCGTCTTCATATGTAACTAGCCCATCCCAACGGAATGGTTCACGGGTAACCTCGGACTGCCGGGTCAGCCAGAGCCGACATACAAACTCAAACGCATTGCCAATCAGCCGGTGACTATAACCGCTGTGTTCAACTTCGAGACCATCGACATCCCGACCAGGATTCGGATATGCAGAGTCGATTTCTTTTCTGACCTCATCGATTTTGATGAAGTCAGTTGCACCGATGCCCATACGGCAGAATCCTCACCTCCAACCTATAATCGTTGTGAGAAACTGCCCTGCTGGATAGCCCAGGACGATGACGTGAACTCGTTGACGAGGACGCATGAGATTCTGTTTGAGTGCGAGGAGGCGGCGGACGTCCTCACGGTTGAGGAGACCGCGGAGCATCCGTGGTATCGCGACCGACGATATGACCCGTTCGAGGACTCGGGGAGCGTGGCGGCCAACTACGACCGTGGCGAGGTGCTGCTCATCCTCCAGCACAACTTGGCCGACATCCACCGCACATGGGAGCTCGGCGAACTGGTGCGGCGGGCCGTCCATCGAAAGACATCACCACTAAGAAACTATAGTACGGTCCAGAAGACTGATTGAAGTCGAAGGAGTGGAGGTGGCTAAGTCGGTGACTCCATGGATTTGGGGCTGCACGACGGTCGCACTTTGCGGTCACTTTATTACTACCGGATGGGTACATCGCATTATGCCAATCGGCCCGATCGAATGGTTTGCTAAACGAATACTACTTGAGAAGGTCAAGCATAGTCTATTCCCCCATGATAATCCGACAGAACGGGAAATCGAAGACGAACTCTACAACACCTTTGTCCGGGATACAGAAGAATTCGAGCTGACCCCACCTACTGGTGGGGAAGATGAAGAACCGGCCGTCCTGAATCGGCCAGACGAGGATATACATGGCGAGATCATTAACCTCGCCTCCGGTCAGGATACCACTACGGGCGTGACCTGTGTTGAGATTACCTTTGACGAGGCCATCCTGAACTATCTTCCGCCAGAGGAGAGAACAGAAAACGCGATCAGGTTTTGGTTTCAGAAAGACGACATTGATATTTCGTTCGATGAGAACTCCCGAATTGGTCCCCTGTTCTCCATGTACCTCCCCTCCACGCGGAAAAGCAATCATCCGATCCGGGATTGAAGCAACGAAGGAGATTATCAGCCGTGTTGTGTATGGCCCCACCCATCTAACGAGGTTTACCTATGAAGCACTTGAAGCCGGATTCGACCTTGACGACCTATTTGAAGATACAGCGGAATTGACGCAAATGAAAGAAGAAATCGGTGAAGAAGAAGCAAAAGAGGCAATCCAGTTCTTACTCGGATCGGCCGCGGGCTACGATCCGGATTACGGGTCTGAATCAACCACCGACGAAGTCGCCTCAAACACGTAAGGAAAGACGCGGTTTGTAGTAATCCACCCTATTAACTACTGGTCAGGGGGAGAATCTGGATTCTGTATACCGTTATTTGGTTTACTATATTTCGTCATGACCTTGCTAGCTATAGTACTTAGTTCGGTTGTGTAGAGAGCTACAACCCAATCACCAAAAATATAAAATAGCTAGTACGAAAACCCAGCAACCAGCAATGACCCACCTTAGAATCACCCACCCCCGCAGAAATCCGGCTACACCCCCATGAGCGAGACCATCAACTGGAGTCACCACGACCTCGATGGCCTCGAAGAACTGTACTGGGATGAAATCGCGCCCGCGTTGCGTCGTGACGGATGCGACCCCCACATTCGACCGTCCTACGAGACGCTCGCCGACCTCGGATACAGCGGTATCAGCTATACCCTTCGGCAACATCACGACCGCACCGTCAAAGAGTTCCTCGCCGACGTGGTCGGCCTCGACGACCCCACCATTTCCAGTAAATCACCTGATGACTACGCTTGGCAGATTTCGTCCACCGAGACCATCGACGAGTTCGAAGCCTACCTTCACGCGCTCGACCGCCGCCGGAAGCTTGCCGACTCCACGCTCGCCTCGAAACGCACTCATCTAGCGACCTATGCGCAGATCTACGAGGAACTCCACGGGACGTCGGACCTCCTTACGCCGCTGTCTGATCCAACAGAGCAGGCCACCGAAACCGAGCGCGCCTACCAAGTTATGGAGGTCCTCGACGACAAACTTGCGACCGACGGTACGAAATTCACGTACGTCGGAACTGTCCAGGGCTGGTACGACCGACTCGACCGGCACGGCGCGGCCGCTTACAATCCCTTAGATGGCGTGACAACTGACTTCGGCTGGGAGCGCGCAGAACCCGACAATAAGGCACTAGCGCCTTCGGACGTCCGCGCACTCAACAACGAAGCCGACACACCCGCAGACCGCCTCCTGCTCGTTGCACTCGCCGCGTGGGGGTTACGGTCGGGCGAGGTTGCGCGACTCCGCGTCAACCAGTTCGTCGGTGTCGACTCCGATGACCCACACCTTGAGTTCGAAGAGCGAAAGAACGGGCCTAGTACTGTCAGCCTACTCTATGGCTTGGACACCTACCGGGAGCGCCAGCGCGAACTCGCTGATGATTACGACGAGTGGAATGGCTACCTCTTCCCTTCGACACAGGCTGAGACCGGCCACATCGACTCGGATACTGTCCGAAATCGATTCCACCAACTCGCCGAACAGGCGAATGTCCGCGTCGACGGCGGCCTCCCGAAGCCACACATGGCCCGCCGGTTCTGGTATAGCCAGTACCAGGACGCGCTTGCAGACGTGCTCGACCGCCTCAATATCATCGCCGATGAGCAGGGGAGTTCATCAGCGGACGTGGTGCATCAGAACTATCTCTCCGAGGAGAAACGCCGAGAGGCCCGGCGGCCTGCGATGCGGGAGTTGCTTGCGGACGCCTTCGGCGAGTAGTTGAACTAGCTTTCAACTCATAGAACCTAATATCGAGGCCCTCCCATTCACCGAACATCATCACAATATTCTTGGAGGTCAGCTGGAACTAGGCCGTTGCACTCGCTAATTCGGAGGGAGAATCAAGAATTCGGTCAAGGACGATTCGAATCCGATAGGCAAGGTATTGGGGAGCAAGAAACTACTACTTCAGTAAAATAACAACATACTGTACTATAATTATCGTTGGATTCTTGGGAGCTTACAACTACATTACCCCATGAATAGACGATTGCTCATCAAAGGTGCAGGGACTGGGCTACTTGCATCAACCAGTGGTTGTCTCTCTAGGGTATTTGACAACCGGATAGTCACTTCGATTAATGGAGCAGGAATATACTATGACTCAAACCAATTCTTCCTAATTGTTTCTGTGTCCTCAGAACAACGGGAAACCGAAGTGAACCTTCGGTGGGAAATGGAAACATATGGTGACAGTCCAATTTACGCAGTAGAACAAGGCTTTTTAGTGTCAAAAGGAAATAATGAGGTGGCAATGAAAATGGAAGCTAACGGGATGGGTATGGAGGATATCAGAAATTCACGGGTTAAGATAGTCCGTGACGGAAAACAAGATTCAGATTGGATACAACCAGATTCTAGCGAATAATTCGCCTTTTACATCGTTTGCTCAATCCGCTCTTGGATTGGTTCCGGAATAGTATCTCTGACCACAGGTTCAACCTTAACGAAATCCGGATTCTTGGCAACGTAAACAGTTTCGTCAGGGCCAACTTCTTTTGCAAGAGCTGGACCAACTCGACTTGACTCCAATTCCGAACCAGACATTTCTTCAACGCCCATACTACTATACGAAATGGCAGAAGATGGCTTCGGTCCGGTATTGAGGACTACGTCAAAGGAATTAATTCCCACGTTCTCTCGGTGAGCAGCACCAGTACTATCTACTGTAAACTCGTCATATGAGTCTGGTGCTGCTTCATATCGACAAAGAAGGAAAGAGCCGGTTTTATGAGGAGACCCTTCGTTGTCATTGTCCCAGAACCGGCGGATTCGGTCGCCATTGACTTGGTCTGCTACCCAATTGATGAATCCGCTTGAAAAGTTTGCTACCGTGTAGCTCGTTGCTACTGCCGGGTTGAGTTTTGAGAGTGCCAAACTAATTGCACTTGACACCATCGTATTTGATTCATAGTCGTAGCTACCAGCATCAGCATGTGTTCCACCAAGCCAGTCCGGGTCAGACCGAGAGTACAAATCACCACTGTAATTATCGACAATGGTTTCCTGCCAGAACATTTCCTCCGCTTTACTACCATCTGACGCAAAATGAGTGGCAGCATCTCCTGAAATGGTGATGTCCATCTCCCAGACTTGGTTTGATGGCCGCCAGATAGGTTCGTAAACTGTAACACCGGTGGAATGGGAAAGGGTTACATCATCACCGTTTGTGCCCGGGCCGGTGAACTTGTCTATCTTGTTCTTCTCGATTGGATAACTATAGCATCCATCTGGACATGTTTCTCCTTGAGTGGCCGGTCCACTACTGGCAACCTGCCCAGAACTGATGAAAAGGGAAGTTCCTACGACTCCTGCCTTTTTTAAAACGTTTCTTCTACTTGCTTTTTTAGTATGCTCTCGCATACTTACAATACTAAGTGTTAACTTTATAAATATTTCTAACGATAGAATTCATAATTTATGTTCAAGTATGTTAACATCGATGCAATAGTGTGGAATTAGATACAAAGGGCTAGCATCTTCGTCATGCGCTTATAAGAAATGTCACCTCCATGAGGCCCATGTCGTCGGCGTAGTCGGCGAACACGTTCTTCTATCGCTTGTACGTTAACGCACCGGGATTCACTCCTGCTGCAATTGAAAACAGAAATCGTGGTAGGTTCGTTCTCCTTACTGCAAAACGCCTCCAATATCTCATCGAACGACATAATGAGTACGGCTTCACACCCGAAACGATTGCAGAACACCTCTTTGAACCAGGGGCGTTCCAAGACGACCGCCTCGACCAACTCGATGACATCCTTCACGAAAGACAGGGTGCCGCTGAGTCACTCCTTCGTGTAATCGAAGCGCTTGAGTTGAAAGGTGACGGCGGCCATTCTGCACGTGACCTCCAGAATGTGCTAGTTGGACTACGAACAGGCGAGCCTGCTCCTTCTATACAGTTCATCGAGAACTCACTGACCTTACTTTCGCATCCTACTCTCGATCTCGTAGAGAAAAACGACGAGGGATACAAACTAACCACCACTTTACAGTCCGCTGAGGACCTCCTCACACGTTTTAGTACACTCATTGATGACGCCATAGACACAGGATCGTAGTCACAATCATCAAGCTGATTTCCTGTAGATTCGGAGTTGGCCTGGCGGTAGAATCGGGTGACAGATCGTTCTGAATCTACGCTTAGTCTGTTCGCGGATCGTGGACAAACGCCACTTGGAATCAGCGTCGAAACCACCAATGTGGTCGTAGATCTAACTAATGTGGTTCCAACACGCTTCCTTCTGGGGATTTCGCACAGACCACTGCGCAGTTTTAGCTTGCCATCAGCATCATCATTGCTTCTGGCATCCAGTATTTCGGGAGTCTCGCTCTTGTGTAGAGTTGCGGAAAGACGATCTGACATGAACGAGCCCTGCTGTCTTCTGGCGATTTGACCGCTTACTCAGTCGCTCAACTGGAAGCCACTATACGCAGATAGCCTCTTTCCGCGTTTCTACATAAGAGCGGGGAGTCTTAACCAACAACCATCGCCAATTCAGCCCGTATGTTGGTTAATTCTGGTATCCCCAATACCGACGGAAGATGAGTTCCCTGGTTCAGTCCTCGTCGATCAGCTGGAGAATGAGGCACTACTCGGCGAGCAGAAGCCCATCAGTCAGAATCGTCCGACGTCCTCGGGGACGAGTGTGAATCCGAGTGTTTGAAAGTCACTATCGAATGCGAAGATGTGGTTGATGTCGCGGCTTCCGGCGAGGACACTACTGGTGTGGTCGACGAACGAGATTTGGTGGTCGTCGTATTGGGCGAACTCATCACAGGCAGCATTGAATGCGGGTTTGTCCACAGGTAGGATGTTGAAGCTCTCTGACGCTCGGATGGTCTTGAGTGTCTCGACGGCTTCAGCGTGCCCGACCTTTCGGAGTATCAACGTTGCGAGCTCCGAGAGAACTGACCGGCTCGTGTAGAGGAGGCGGTATGGGAGATCGCCAGCACCGATTGCATCGAACACGTTTCGAGCGCGGTCGATGGCGTTCGGCCTGTTCGTAGGCCCACGCGAAGAATGCACCTGTATCGATAAACAACGGGGTTGCACCCTGTACCATTACGATTCGACCTCGCCGTAGAGGATATCATCGATGTCGTCCTCGCCGACAGATTCGTCCTCGTCACCGGCGTGCGCCTCGGCATCCCAGAACGGGTCGTCTGGATTAATTTCGGCTGTGGTGTCCTCGGTGTCGGTGAGCCACCAGACGACGGCGTTTGCGCCGACGGTGCGGCGTTCAACTCGGCCTTGTTCGTGGAGCGTGATCAGTTTCTGGCGGGCGGCTTCAGAACTACAGTCGAGGAGTTCGCCGAGTTCTTTTGCGGTGGCGACGGGGTGTCGGTTTGGCGGATGGCTTCGAGGACGTCCTCGAGGGAGATTGTCTCGACGTATTGGCCGTGGTCGTTCCGCTCGCGGTCCTGACTCACTACTCCTCGTTCGTGGACTACTCAACTAAACCTATTGCCATGAGGCAACAGGAAGGGAAAGGCTGTTCTCTCAAGAGGTGGTGAACCATCCGGGGATAGCATATTGTTCGATAATACAGCGATGTGGCTCTGTTGAAACTCTCAGTGAGTGAACTTTTTGACCCGGTTGCGGGCCATACAGAGGCCTCACTTATCGATTAGTACAAACGAGGGAAGGTCGTTTGTAGTCGGTCAGTCCAACGAGTTGCCGGAGTCACTATTGAGTGCCAGACTCATCAAGCCCAGTAGTGCGCCTACTACCATCACACCACCAGCAAAACCACTAATCAAGGTGAGCAACGTGCCATATCCGCGTGTAGCGTTCACAACTTCGGCGAGTAAGAGTATACAGAAACCGAGTTGAAAAACGATTACAAGCAGGAGACTACGGATAGAGAGGCGATAAGCGCGGGAGGGCATTAATCGATGTTCCGCGGAGGTAGATGAAGTTGTTCCGATATTCTACTTAGAAGCCCTTGTTCCATTTGCACCCTCTAGTGACCTACTATTCCACACGGTTTTTATATATGAACAAGAGGATTTCAACAGAGCCAGCGACGGCTACTTCCTACTGGATTCGTCGAATTCGAGAATCGAGGTGATCTAATCGATGAGGCAGGAGTCCAGTATGGACGTTCCACATTCGCCAAACGCATACAAATCGCCGGTATTCGTCGCTGCGAATACGAGATCAGACGTTACCGCTGGGATACTCCGCCCCATTTCCTGATTCCGCCCTAATTCGACGCGCGTCTGTTCTGTTCCCGTCTGTGCGTCGAGGACGAATAAGTGGCCGTACATAGTGTCGCGCTGAATCCAACCCGGAACGTAGACAGAGTCACTCGCAACGACGGGCGTCGAAACTAGATTAATTTCAGGCTGTCCTTCAGTACGGCTGCCGAACCGCCAGACACGTTCGCCCGTCTCGACGCGGCGTGCTTCGACACCGAACTCGGCCACGTAGTACACTAAATTATCGGCGACTGCCAGGCCTGCGTCCCCCATCGAGCACCGACGGGTTTCCGCCAGCGAACCGTTTTCGTGGAGAGGTCGACCGTAGCGATAGACTGCTGGTTATCGTGTTCACGAAGGGGAATCAAGAGCGTGTTATCAACGATTGTTGGTGTTCCGGCGACCGGCGCTTCCAACTGCCATTGCTTCTCGCCGGTGTCGATGTCAAGGCCGACGAGACGCTCGGAGTCGACCATCGGGACGTAAACGGTACCGTCCGCCGCCGCTAACTGCCACATTCCGGATGAGGTGGGGAGTGTGACTCGCCACCGTTCGGTACCATCGTCAGGGTCAAGTCCGAATACCGTCTCTGGTTGGCCTGTCTCCTCAACGGACGTACTGTACGTTCCCGTCACGACAATGTCGTCCGTTACAACCGGTGAGATAGTATCGGGTGTCTGTTGCCCTCGATAGAGATTATCGAATGTCCACTGCTCGTTGCCGCCCACGTCGACCGCTTTCAATCCGAGTTTCGTCTGGACGAACAGCTGGTTGTCGTTGAGGACAAGCGAATCGGAGAGATAGAAGTAGGAGAACTCGTCACTTCGCCAGAGTTCCGTCGTCCAGAGCGATTCGCCGGTTGCGGCGTCGAACGCCTCTAGCCACGCCCCTCCCTGTTCGTCGCTTGTCGCCTCACGAGAATACCCAAAATAGAGGATTCCATCGCCAACAACTGGTGAGACCGTCACAACGCCTCGACTCTTCCGTGACTGTTGCCACTCTGCGTGAAGCGACGCTGTCGGGCCGTCAGTCGAGGCGAATCCCGTATGGGCGTTATCGACTGTTCGACGCGGCCAGCGTCCGCGTGCGCTTGGATTATCGAACGAGAGACAACCTGTGAGCGTAGTGAGAGTGCTCGTACATGCTGCGAGGAATGTTCGACGGGTGGAGGGCATGGTAAGAGAGGAACACATCGGTCACATATGCGTTATCATCTTGGCAGGTTGATCTCGAGTTGAATGCTGACGATGTTTCGATTGATGCCCCCAATTCTTCGTTTCATATGCATGAGCCAACGGCTCGTTACAAACAC
>NZ_CP119807.1 GCF_029338375.1 Halorussus lipolyticus
GACCTCGATGGATGGCTCTCGACGCTCCAAGTAGCAACTTCCGAACCCACAACTGCGTCCTCAAATGACCAACCGGAGTTCGTGGTGCTTGGTCGGCGACCGAAGTAGCTCAGTCTCCAACCAGCAACCGCTGGGAGTATTTTGCAATCAAAATAGGGGCGTTGAGACAGCCTTTATTATTGGAGGGTCAGTCATCGCCGGTTCATACTCCCAGCTAAATACACTAGTAATACTGTCTAGTAATACTACCTTGTTTTACTTCTCAGAATCACTGTCTGGTCATACTCTCCCGTTTTACTGATTAGTACTACTATGTGGTGTGGCCTTCGGGACCTACCTCATTGCCGCTTCCGAAGGCATCGACAGCATCACTACTCAGTCTTACTGCCCAGTATTACTGATTAGTGTTACTGATTTGTCTGACGCGTATTTTTATAGTGGCGGTGAGATGCCAGTACTGATGATCTCGTACACCGTTTGGAGTGAAGCAGGCGGCATCGGCAAAACAACGACAGCCACCAGTCTCGCCGCCGCCCACGCCCGCCGCGAGCAAGACGTCCTCGTTATCGACATGGACCCACAGGACGGCGGCCTCACCCATCACTTCGGTGCTGAAGACCACCGCAAAGACCCCGATGTGGACAACCTCGTCCGCCATCTCGTCGAACGTCCGAAAGGAGACTTCCGAGACATCATCCGCACCGTGGAAGACGGCATCGACCTTGTTCCCAGCCACAACATGCTCAGTGACCTCGAACAGAACCTTTCCCGCGCGGCGAAGATGGAGGAGTCGATGCACGACGCGAACTACCGCTGGCCGAAAGAAAAACAACTTCGCCGCGTCCTCGCTGATGCCGACATCCCAAGCGAATACGACGTAATTATCGTCGACCCGCCTGCGACGGTTGGTCAACACCTCTACAACGCAGTCTACGCCACCTCGAATCTCCTCATCCCCGCTGAACTCTCCCCGAAAGGGAAGCAAAGCGTAGACGGACTCCGTGACGTTGTCGACGGCATCGAGAACACGCTCGGCGATATCGAGGTTGGGGTTCTCGGAGTCGTCCCAAACAAGGTCTCTGATACGAACCTCCAGCAGGAATACGAACAGCGACTCGCCGACCAAGACCTCCCCGTCGCACCCGTCTCGATTCGAGAGCGCGGGTCGATGTTGAGTACAGCATGGGAACACCAAGTTAGCGTCTTCGAACTCGCCGACAATGACGACTATCGGAGCCTCCGCGACTACGAGGAGCAGACCCTAGAGAAGTTCCACCAACTCGCCGACTACATCACCACGCAATTTGAAGCCAGCAAGGAGGTGGAAGCATGAAATCCGGAGCTTCAGATCCATTTGCTGACGACGAGGAACCGACTGAAGAGACAGTACAGGATACGGACTCGGTATCTAAGCAATCAACTGACCCAGTTGAACTGGACGATACAGATAGTAATACTGGTCAGTTTAACCGGTCAGACTTACCATTTAAACTCCGTCGTGAGAGGGTGAAAGACGAACGAGATAACGTCCACCAATTGTTCGTCCAAGATACGACTGAAGCAGACGAACAGGACGCTCGCCGCGACCTCGACGACCGCTTCGACGAAAGCGTCTACAAACTTGACGTCCGCGAAGCAATTTACCTTGCCGGAATGCAGAATCTCGACGACGCCGAAGATATTCTCCGTGAGTGGGGCTACGACCTGTAGCCCACTTCTGCTAACCAATATTGGAGCTAGTTGCACATGCTATCATTGGTTAGTCCCAGTTCATTGTCGGCCCCATCATTTCTGTGTCACTTCCGTAGAAGGGGCACTGTCTAGTTTTCCTCCTCAACTGGCGTGCGTTCATCGAGTGCTTGGTGGGGTCGCTGGAAGTTATAGTAATGGTCAAACGACACAAGCCACTGGCGGACGCTCCGCCGACTGCCGACCCACGACGAATGGAAGCGGTCAATTCTCATTTTGAGGGCGTGAAACCACTTTTCGATATAGTTTCGGTCAACATATTCAAGGTGACTGCTCAATCCTAATCGAGAGAGGGCAGTCAGATAGCCTGCGCCATCGACCAGAAACACGGTCTATGAACAATCGTGTTTCTGGGTGAGGCCGTGGAGGAACGTAGCCGCTGGATCGGTGCCTCGCCGTCCAAACAGGGCAACATCGAGCAGTACCTTCGTATCAAGGTTGATTGTAGCGTACACCCAAGCCACTCACCGTTAATCCGGACAGCGGTCTCGTCGACCGCGACCCGCGTCGGCGTCGCCGACGGCGGGTCGCCAACGCTGTCAGCCAGCCGATGCACCCAACTCCAAACCGCTCCATGCGACCGTTCAACGCGGAGGAGCCCAAGAATCGCTACTGTTTCTCTGAGCAGGTCTGCGAGTTGCATGGACACCAATCGCTACGACCTGCTCGTTTCTCAAACTACCCTAACTAGACAGTGCCCACTCCCCGAACTGTATCCCGACGAACTGTTCACAGATATTGGCCGTTGGTGGTACAAAGAATACGACGTGGACGTCGTTGGTCTCACAGTCGATGGAACGATGGTGACTGGCGAGTGCAAGTTTACGACTAGCCCGCTTGACTATAACACGCTTGCATCGCTCGAAGAACATACGCGGGAAATTCGCTGGTCGCCTGACAGCGGTGATGTAACCCAGAAGTCCGCTCTTTTCGCCCGAAATGGTTTTACACAGTCAGTTCGAGACGTAGCAACCGAACGCGACGATCTCCGATTGTTCGACCTCGAAGAAATTGTAGATAGTTTTTGATAGCTATAGCATACAAATCGATACGTTCGATCTTCGAATTTACCCCACTACGATCAGCCTGTTCGCTTTCTCGATACAACTGGAAACCAGTAAATCCGGTTGGATGACGCTGGAGGGCGTCGTCGGCTCGTCGAGAATGAGCGGCGGAAGCGACCCCCGGTCGCCACCATGCTTTTCGGCGACGAGGCGGTAGATACCCGCCCGGAGCGCGAGATTGACGATAGCACGTTCGCCACCGCTCGCGTTGCTCGGGCCTTCGAGTTCGTTGTCGTCGCGCAAGAGCTTGATGTTGTACTCGTAGCTATCCTTCGACTCTTCTTGGCTGATTACGACCTGCTGGTAACTGCTGTTCTGGTACACCTCGTTGAAAACCTCGTTCGTGAACACTCGGAGTTTCTGGAGGTAGTCTTCGCGGAGGTCCGATTTCGCCCGCCGGTATACTGTGATTAGCTGTTCTACCCTTCTGTACTCAGCAAATCGCTACGTGCTACCGGGATGACAGCCCCTGCAACTACGGAGTGTCCTGCCCGTCGATGATGCGGCGAAGACAGTGTGGATGGTCATTACCACATCAAGCATAGTCGTCATTGTCGCACCTCGGCTCTCAATTGTGCGACAGTCGAAATGGGGTGCGCAATAGGCGTTTTTATGCTTGATCCTACACATCCCGTATCTCGTGGGTTGACTCGATTACTAGCTCCGTGTGTCATCAGTCGATTATTCGAGGGGGGAATATACACCAAAGGAGGTGTCTCCGAGTCTGGGCTAGCACTTGTAAGCGACCAGAAACAGCATTAACGCACCAGAGCGTGCTATTCCAGCAACTTGGGAATAACCGGTGAATCTAAACCCATCGCGCCGAAAGAATTGAACACCACAAAATACGCTGTCCATGAAATACCGTAGCACATCTACGATATATAGTACCTGAGATGACCGAACAAAACGTTGACCCGAATCGTCTATCACTAATTCCGTCGAAGAATTCATTCCGCAATTCATTTACTGAAATGGATCGATGGTCGTCCGAGGAACTCGACGAACCCGACCTCCCGACGGTGTTGAAACCCCTTGACGACGACAAATGTCGGACCATACTCACGTTACTGGCCGAACCGAAATCTGCCAGCGAACTCTGTGAGGAGTGCGGACTCTCAAGTTCGACGGTGTATCGGAAGCTCGACTTGCTCCGTGAATCGATGCTTGTCCGTGAATACACCGAGGTTCGACGTGACGGACCCAACGCGACTCTCTACGAACGCGATTTTACGGACATCTCAATTAGCGTCACCGATGACGAGTTCACGATAGAGGTATCCCGACCCAAAGAAGACCCAGAAGACCGCATGGCAACGTTCTGGTCTGCAATGAAGGAGGAATCAAAATGAACCTCTCTATCGTGTTACTCGGCGTCGTGAAGATCACTGCCCTCATTCTCGGGGGAATTGTGTCTCTGATGGCGTACAGAGCATACAATCGCACACGAATCGCGGGCCTCCAGTTCTTTGCGATAGGATTAGCAGTCATCACACTTGGAACGTTTCTCGTCGGAGTCTTCCATCACATCGGTGGGGCGTCTACTATCATCGGGATGACTCTTGAGAGTGTGATCATCAGCATTGGATTCGTCGTGATGATCTACGGACTCAATCAAACGTAGAATTCGGTCTGTCGTCGCCGACGGTCGTTACCCAGCAGGGACGTTCGAAGCTACGACTGGCTCTCCCACATCTTGGGACACTTCCATCGCTCCTTATCAATCCCCATCGGAATGTGCGTATGGACACGTCCGATACAGAACGCAGTCAATTAGCCATCGTATTTTCTGGTATAGCTGGGGGTGTCGGTAATCGATGAAGCGAAGCCCTACTTCTGAGTACGCGGATCTCGTCGCATCGCGGAGCAGATTGGTAATCGTACTGTTGCTCGTGATCAGTGCCGTCGTTGGTGCTGGCGCGATTGTCGGCACCACTGGGGAAGGCCAGATCGGCCAAGCCGGCATCGATTCTCCGGAACAGGCGGCACTTGACCGTATTGAAGCGACGTACGAGACGGACGATACAGTTGTTGCACAGGTTGTTATCAGGGACGAGGGAGGGAACGCTCTCACCCGCGAATCCTTACTTAAAAGTCTCCGTCTTCAGCAGGAGCTCCGAGAAAACGAATCAGTCAATGCGACACTTCGTGACGGAACGGGGATGGTCGGCATTGAGAATATCGTTGCGAACGTTGCGTACGCACAGAGTAGCGGTTCGTCAGCTATCGCCAATGATTCTGGAAACAATACGTCGGTGGCAAGACAGGGTCAGTCGTCAGCACCGACACTTGACCAGCAGATCACAGCACTTGAATCCAGCACCGACGAGGAAGTCGAAACGTATCTCAGCCGAATCCTCGACCCAGACGCGTCTGTTCCCGGCAACGAGCCAACTCAATTTCTGCCGACGGATTACGAATCAGGGACGACGAGTGCAGACGCGAGAACGACTCTCGTCTTTCAGCAGAGTCCGAGCAGTTCGACTACAACCACCGAATCGGTGAACGATGCACAGTTGGTCATCAGCTCTCTCGTCGAGAAGCGCTTCGACGATGCATTCGTGTTCGGGCAGGGTCTCATCGATGCGGAATCCTCGCAGGCCATCGGCGACACGTTCATCATCATCACGCCCGTCGCAATCGTTCTCTTGCTCACCGTCCTCACGATTGCCTACCGGGACCTCATCGACGTTCTCGTGAGTATATTCGGCGTGGCCGTCGTGCTGGTGTGGTACGCTGGCATACAGGGGTGGCTCGGGATTCCGTCGAATTCGACCCTGATCGCTGTTCCGTTCTTGCTTATCGGTCTTAGTATCGATTATTCGCTCCATGTCGTCATGCGCTACCGCGAAGCCCGAGAGGGAACGCTCGACACCGACGATGAGAACGTCGGTCGACGAGACCCCACGACATCGATGCGTCTCGGAATCGCTGGGGTCGTTCTCACCCTCGCTACCGCCGCGTTTTCGACGGCTGTCGGGTTTCTCTCGAACTACGTCAGTCCGCTGGGCTCAATTCAGGATTTCGCCATCCTGAGTGGTGTGGGAATCGTCGCTATCTTCGTCGTTTTCGCCGCACTTGTCCCAGCTGTCAAACTCGAACTCGAACGGTTTTTCGACCGCCGTGGCCGCGACCGGCATACCCCCGCCGTCGGCGTCGGTTCGGGCCGACTGAACCGTGTTCTCTCGGGTACCGCTACGCTTGCCCGGCGAGCCCCCCTCGTCGTCATCGTTCTATCGTTGCTCCTCGCTTCCGCAGGGACGTACGGCGCGACAAGTATTGACACCGAGTTCAACCAAGCCGATTTCATCCCGCAGGATGCACCGTCGTGGATGGAATCTCTCCCGGAACCGTTCGCACCCGGTGAGTACGAGGTAAGTGAGAACCTTGCATACCTCAGTGACAATTTCCGCCAACGTGGAGAGAGATCAGAAGGTCAGATACTGATACGTGGAAACGTGACCGCGCCAGCACTCCTTACCGCGACCGACGATGTGGTCCGCAATACGAACAGTAGCGGGACAGTTGTCGTCGGTTCCGATGGAAGAGCAACTATCGAAAGTCCAACGTCTGTCCTTCGAGCTGTCGCTTCGGAAAACCAAACGGTAGCGGATGCAATCGTAGCCCGTGACATAGATGGTGATGGCCTCCCAGACAGAGATGTCGCCGCAGTCTATGACCTGCTGTTCGATGTTGCCCCCGAACGAGCATCGTCGGTTCTCTATCGTGCCGAGAACGGGTCATACGAATCTGCACGGCTAATTGTCGGCGTGCAGGGAGACGCCTCGGCTCAGTCGATAGCGAGGGACGTACGGGACATCGCCTTGACCATTGAGCAGGACGCCCCAGTACGAGCGATTGCAACGGGTGGTCCGGTCATCACTGCCGTCGTCCAAAGTGCGCTGTTCGAAACGCTCGTCGAAGGATTCGCTATCACCCTTGGGGTCATTCTTGCTCTTCTTATCGGTATGTACTGGTGGCGGTACCGCGCGCCGGGGCTGGGTGTCGTGACGCTCGCGCCCGTCCTAATCGCGCTCGCGTGGTTGCTTGGCACCATGTCCGTGCTCGAGATCCCATTCAACAGCGAGACCGTCGTAATCACGAGTTTAGCGATTGGTCTCGGCGTGGATTACAGCATTCACGTCAGTGAGCGGTTCATCGATGAACGCGCTCGCCACGATTCGCTCGCCGAAACGCTGGGGACAGCCATTGAGGGAACTGGTGGTGCGTTACTCGGAAGTGCGGTGACGACTGCGGCAGGCTTTGGGGTGCTCGCACTGGCGCTGTCACCCCCACTCCAACGCTTTGGCATCGTCACAGGATTGAGTATCGTCTACGCGTTCATCGCGTGCGTGACGGTACTTCCGTGTCTGCTCGTGGTTCGAGAGCGCGTACTCACACGAGTGGCCTGAGTATCTCCTTGGGACGTACACGCGTTCGTCGTTCCACATGGGGCTGTAATTTCTCAACTGGGTTGATCACTTTGCGATTCCGCGACTATTCTGAAGTATGGCCGATTGTGCACACCTGCTCACGGGAGTGCACGAGGGACTATCTACTCCGTGTCTGTGTTGAAGTTGACGCGAACACCATTGATTCCCGGCCGCAGGCTACACATTGGAAGGTTGGTGGTTTATAGGGATCCAAACGCAGAATATGTAGAATTCGGGCGACACACATTTCATATATCATAATAAAATTTATCAAATGTTCTTCGGGCATAATCCGACTGTTTTCAGCACTTTCAGGCCCTCGCTCGATAGATGGACGTTCTACTTGCGCCACTTATGATTAGAACATGAATCACAAGTAAATATTTGTACCCCGACGCCCTCGGGACAGCACGAGAGCGCCGAATCGGGAACCGGTGGCCTTCTCGGTCTCCTCGACCTCCTTGGCCGGAAACCCAGATTCGGCGGGACAGTAGACCCATGCCCACGCCAAAGTCCGACTGCTCGCTCGACGCACCGCTCGCGGATTTCCTCACCGACAAGAGCAAAGGCAACGACTCGGGGAACTACCGGCGGAACGCCGAGCGCGTCGTCCGCGAGTGGATTTCGTGGACCCTCGAGGAGCGAGGCCCGGACTCCTTCGCCGCGCTCGACGTGGACGACCTCGAAGCCTACGCCCGCCACCTGAAACGCCGGACGAATCACTCAGACGGTCTCGCGGCGTCCTCGGCGCGGAAGTACTACGACTACGTGCGGGCCTACCTTTCGTGGTGCCAGCGCCGTGAATACCTCACCGACAACCCGGCAGCGAAAGACCGCGCGACCGACGCGCTCCCCGACGACGACCAGCGAAGCGACCACACCCAACAGTTGTGGTCGCCAGAGCAACGCTCGGCGATTATGGAGTACGTGAACGAGCGTGCCTATGAAGCAATAGACGAGCAGGGCGGAGATGCACTCGCAGAGGTGCGCGACCGGGCGTTCGTCGCCACCATCGCCTACTCGGGCGTCCGCGGCGGCGAGGTCCTCCGCGACCGTAACGACGACCGGCGTGACGGCGTGCGCTGGCGGGATATAGACCTCAACCGAGGGACTATGACGATTCTCGAAAAAGGCTCCCAAGAGTACAAAGAGACAGGCGTCCCTGAGCAGGCTGTCTCGGCGCTCGACCGCTGGAAGTACGTGTTCGACCCACCAAGCGGGGAGTGGCCGGTGTTCCCCTCGCTACATACACCGTCGCTCTCGCAGGCTGTCCGCGACGGACTCGAAGCAGACGGCTACAGCGATAAGAAAATCAAGGCGAAGCGCGAAGACGCGACGGCCTTGGAAGTCTGCTACGCGGAGGACATCGCACCGCCCGCGTTGACGACGGCGGGCGGCCGGAACCTCATGAAGCGCCTCTCAGAGGCCGCCGACGTGCCCGACCTCGACACCGAGAACGGCGAGTATCTGGAACTCCACGGCGGGCGTCGAGGCGCTGGTGACACGCTCGTCCGCGAAAAGGGCTGGGAGCAGGCCCAGAACCACTTGCTTCATGCCGACCCGAAGACGACGATGGACGCATACTCGCATATCTCGGCCGAGGAGACTGCCGAGGAAGCGACCGACGCTTTCGAGAACGCCGATAACTGACTTCCTCCGCGGCTACGCCGCACGGCGATTCGCCAAAAAGGGAATGCGGGCGCACACCCTTCGGCGACACATGGGCTGGGGAAGCATCGAGGCGGCCCTTGACTACATCTAAATGGAAGCCGACGATATAGAAGACGAACTTAGTCGAATCTTCGACTCAAACGGCAAATGCTGAATTGGTGCAGAGCTACTTCAAAACCGAGCTACGTCGTTATGAGATGGTCGGTAGAAGGCTCAAAGACTTCTCCTTTCTGCTTGAGTTTGTCTATTTCGTGTTCAGCCTTCGATTGCTCCATGCCAATTTCGCTGGCACGCGCCATTACTTCGTCAACTGGCACGCCCCTCTCGTAGTCATCTTCCATATCGGCGATAAGATGTTTTAGACTCTTAATCCGGTCACGCTGGCTTTTCGCAGTTCCAGTTTCAACTACGTCGGCGTCGAACTGTCCCGTCTCGGGGTCAACGCCGAGGTCTTGCAGACACGAACGCGTAATCTCAACTGCGCGCTCGGCGTCCTGCACTTCCACCTCGTCCGACAGGCGAACGCGGGCGCTCGCCTCCGCCAGTCGAACCAGAGCCTCCAGCTTCCGCGCAGTCACGGGCACAGGAGCGTCCTCGTCAGCCCCTTTGTTCCGGAGGTCCACGTAGAAGTCTCGAATCGTCTCCATCGCGTCGTCGGTCATCGTCGGGAAGCAGTTCCGGCAGGCGTAGGCGATGTGCTTCCGGAGGAGTTCCGCGTCGATTTCGGGTACGACCGTCTCAACCGCGTCTTCTACGTCCGACTCGGAGATGTTCGGCGTACTCATCTCTGACCGTTGGGTATGCAGTTCACCCGCGTAGTTCGCCTGCAAGACGTGTTCAGCAAGCTGTTTGTCGTCCTCTTCGTCGGGTTGGTCGGTGACGGTGAACAGGAGGTCGAACTGCGAAATCAAGCCGGGTTCAAGGTCCACCTGCTCGCCGATGGGTTCGTACTGGTCGAACCGGCCGTACTTGGGATTGGCCGCTACGAGGACCGCCGCCCGCGCGTTCAACGTCGTCTGGACCGACGCCTTGCTTATCTCGACAATCTGGTCTTCAAGGACGGTTTCGAGTGCCTCGTGTTCGTCAGCGGAGAACTTATCGAGGTCGTCGAGTCGCGCAACACCCTTGTCTGCGAGTGGGAGCGCGCCAGCTTCGACTGTCCACCGTTCTTGGCCACCGGTGCGCTCCATCGACGCCGTAAGCCCGACTGAGGAGCTTCCAGTGCCAGAGACCGAGACGGTCCGGGGCGCGAGGCGGCCCGCGTAGTCGAGTAGGCGACTTTTCGCCGTGCCGGGGTCGCCGATAAGCCCGACGTGGAGGTCGCCCCGAATCCGTGAGTCATCGGGGAGGTGCTTGGTGACGCCCGCGAACAGTTGCAGGATGATGGCCAGTTTCTGTTGCTCGTAGCCGTAGACCGTCGGCGCGTAGGAGTCAACCATTGCCTCGTAGAGGTCGGTGCGCTGGCTGAGTTCCACTATCTCTTTCTTGTCTTCGTCGATGAGGTCAAGGTCGAGATACCGACCGTCCGTGCTGGTGATGGATATGCCATCGAGGTACTTGTCAGGAAGCGTCGCGTCGGTGCGCTCGCCCTCGCCGAGCAGGCGGAGAACGCCCGTGACGGTCACGGTGTCACCCGGTGTGACCGTCCTGGTGATATCGTCCTCGATGTAGACCTCGATGCTCACGCCGTCGTCGGCCGTCGCGTCTGTCGGGCGCTGTTTCACGACGAGCGTCTGGGCGTCTACGAACTCCGACTGGTCGTAGTTGATCTCGAACGGCCCCTGTCGCTCGCATCCTTGGCACTCGTGGGGTTCCTTTCGGCCGCCACTCCCGCTCTGGGGAATGAAGGTCAGCGTCCCGCATCGCTGTCACTCGAAGGCCCCTTCTTGGAGTTCGCTTCGGACCTCCAAGGCGCGCTCAACGGTGCCCTCAACCGCGACGAGCGTGTTGACGTGCCGGGACCGAATGTCGCGGATATTCGTCGTCTCGCCGAGGTTCTGGACACGGACGTGTGCCTGCCCGAGGCTCACGTCCACCGGGAGGTCGTAGAGGCGGAGGGCCTCCTCGGCATACTCCTGTAGCTGTTCGGGTTGGGAGAGGTAGTCGTCGGCGAGGTCCGAATCGTAGCGATAGAGGTCGGTCCAGTCGATGTAGAGCGACCGCTGTTCGTTAGGGTAGTTCTGGGCGAGTTGCCCGATTTCGTCGCTGTAGTACCGCCGGTAGAACTGTTCAAAGTGGTCGATAAGTTCGGTGTCTACCGCTCGTGCCATCCTGCGGGGGAAGTGTCCCCACGGCTATAATTGTTCGTAAAGTTGGAGGAAAGTGGCTTAATTGGTCTACGACCACCTTCTCTCGAATGCGATGGAGATTGAATCGGCGCTCGGGTACGAGGTCGAGTAGTGCGGCCCTAACGACGAAGGCTCACTTGAGACAGAGTACGCCCGGATTCAACATCTGCATCCGAACTCGGCGACCTACCGGCACGTCTCCGAAGCGCCCGAGGAGTACCTTGATTGGATGGTAGACCATGGGGAGCGATTCGCCGAGACGTTCGATGAGCCGCTAGAGGAGGCCCTGATAACTAGCTTCAACGAATAGGGACCTCAGCGACACCACCCTTATTCTGTGGTTGCCGTAGGATACATCGTCCCCCCGACCGAATACCTTGATGTACGTCGCCCGGTCAGATGTCTTCTAATTAGAGCGCATCAATGTCTGAATCAAAGGGACGAAGTAGTGTCCTATGCGATATTATGAGGCTTGAGTACGCCACGTATGTCCCCCACATTTACTACAGTGCCTGTAATAATAAATTTGTACAGCCATTTTAGTCGGATAGAGAGTATGGGATGAGTAAGTTTCTTCATGGTTAAACGAGTTAAATATCAAGAAAGCTCGCTATCTCGTCTGCTTCTTGTTTATACGAAAGTGGAGAATTAGTAGTTACAAGTAATATATAGTTCTTTGTGATTTTTTCCACCTTCCAAGCAGGGGCAGAAAGAAGCTTTTCTTCGCCCACTTGGGATATCATTTCGCTAGTGAACAGATTAATCCAAAAGATTCCGGGAATCCGTCCATCATCTAGCGCTTGTTGTGCAATGCTCTCCCCGCTATTACGTTCGCCATAAAGCGAACCAAATGCGTACTTTGGTTTCAAATATTTTATTAAGCGACACACAAGATCCAGAAACCATAATACTCGATCTATCGGAGTAGACCCTCCTTTACCGTGGTCTTTGAATTGGGATGACCAGATTTTGAGGGATATATGATTAGTCGCAGGAAACACCGAGGTGTCTAAATTCACTTCAACATCTACTCGGATATCTTCATACCATAGTTCTAAACCGCCTTTCTGAGCAGAAGCGATCCTGTTGAAAGCCTGTTCTGTATTAATTATCTGTGTAGGGTCCTTAAAGTCTGGAGGCTGATATTTACAGGTATCTTCTTGACCATCTTGTTGTGTAGAACAACCTATCTCTAGATAGCAGTTAAGTAGATTCTCAAGAGGTTTTTTTCCAATACCTCTGTCAAAAAGAAACCAAACCTCAATCATGTCATCAATTACAGAAACACTCATCTCAGGCTTTATCGAGGTCATCCTTAATCTTGATTTCTATGCTCACACCGTATTCTTCTTTCGCTTTTTCTTCCATCCCTTCTAAGAATTCTGTTTTTCTTTTATCCCCCACATGTAATTCTCTTACCATGTATGTTATTGTATTCCCATCCATGGATTTATAGCTAGTACTCGCTCCTATTTTCTTTTTTACATCTTTGAATTGGCTCACACCTAATTGATCCCATTCTTTGTCTTTGATTTCAATAACACCACCATTATTAAGCACTATATCTAGCTCGCCTTTTTCACCAGAACTACCAACCTTAGCACTCAGTCGATCAATTCGGTCCGTTCCGACTTCAACAGCAACCCTTGCTTCGTACATAGGACCGCCTACGTCATCTTGTCTGGCAATATCTTGAACTATGCTTTCAGATCCACTTTCATGTCTAATAGAGATATAATCGGTAGCAAACTGCTCAATCTTTCCAACAGAAACATCTCCTTCTGAGAGTTCTTGAGCGAGATTACTTCGCGCCTCTCGCGAATACTCGGTGTTTATTTCTAATATCTTTTCAAGACGACTATTCCTAATTCTAACGATTAAATTAACTCCCTCGCCGCCAGCGTCTTCCAACAGTCGTGTCGCTTCTGTTCTCTTGGCAGATTCTAGTGAATCAAAGCGCTGGATGGCTTTTTGAGCATCATCCGTGGAAACCTCAAGAGTGTCAGACCGCCATGCTTCGACAATGGCGTCCTGAGCATCGTTGTCGATTTTGACCAGTCGCTCGAACGCATTAGAGTCAAGCTTGACAGCTAATCTAAGTCCTGCTGGCCCGGTTTCAGCAACAAACCGTTCTGCGGCCGTCTCACTCACGCTTGTATCATCGATTTTCTTGTAGAACGGGCCAAGCCCCACATCGGCTTGACCAACTGCTTCCGCGTAGTCTTGGAGTTCCTCCTCACTGAGTTGATTACAGCCATCGCCGGCCCGCCTGAATGTCCCGATGCTACACGTCTTTCGGAACATCCGCTGGATACTCTCGCTGTCCATCCGGCGTAACGTATCAGCCCCATCCTTGCCATTTCGTGCGAGGAATCGCGTCATCCGCTTTTGCTCAGCCCCCGATAAGTCGGCGGTATCGACCTCAGCCTGTCGCTGCAGTTTCCACAACCGATAGGCGGCTCCCGCCGATTTCGCCCGCCGGAGAACCGGCCCGGAAGCCTTCCCGCCAGCACGTGCCAGTCCTGTCGCCACGCGAGCTTTCCCGCGGTCGTAGGGTGCTTTCACCCGCATCGCCGTCTTGCCCGCTTTCGTCGACTTGGCGAAGTCGGTGATTGTATCGGCGTACTTCGAGGTTTTGGCGCTTTGGTGGCCTGCGCGCCGACGAGTGCTTTGGCGATGAACGCGACGGTGTAGCCTGCCCACCAGTTGTACCGGAAGTCGTCGTAGAGCGCCGTCCCCTTCTCGTAGGGATTGTTAGTCTCCTGTTTGTTCTGCAAGTTCTCGCCCATCGCCTCGATCATCATCGAGACGATGCCGAGTCCCGACTCATCCACCAGTTCGATGAGTTCCCCGAGGCTCTCGACAAAGCCTAACGGGTCTCGAACGAACGACAGCAACGACTTGACGGTGCCGCCCACGCCAGCTGAGAATCCGGAGAATCGGCCGAGTTTCCGGGCGACCGGCGAAAGATAGATGTTGTCGGCGTCGAGTTCGCCGGCGAGTCGCCCGAGCGCGTTCGCCCGCCGAATCGCGGTTTTCGTTTTGGTATTGCCATGGCTGTCGGTCGCCGACACATCCACATTCGCGCCTGCGAATTCGTCGCCAGCGAGTTCGAGGCTATCTTGACGGTCTATGTGATGTCACGGTCGAACCTAATTGAAGGGATATAAGCCGGTTAGCTGTCGCGGTTAAATTCCGCAGATGCAAGGAAGTCGGCAGTTATCGGTGGCTCCCAACCGCCTTCGGTCCATGGTTCCGCAGAGGGGATAACGACGATACGGCCATCGTCAAGTTCGGCGGTATACCATGGTGAGGGAGTACCCAATCCGTCAACGACACCCAAATCATCCAGGATTGCTTTTGTATACACGCCAATGTATGGAACATCCTCAACGGAATCGGTGACCTGGGCGGTTTCTGGGCGTACTGACACACCCGGTGTTATAAACACCGGAGCATAGTCTGCATTGAGCGCACTTGCAACTCGACAAACCAACTCGAAAATCACGTCCATGCGACGTTGGTAAGTTGCGTCCTCGGACACGTACGACGGGTCAATTCTCTTCCCAAGCCCGATACTGAGTGGGGGTTCAGCTGGGTCTCGGTCGTTGTTCAGGTTAAATTTAAGATTAAGATCCCACCCGTTAAACGGGACATTTATATTGTGGAATTGGACGCCATCAACTTCTGACTGTCTCTCGGCGACATTTTCGGTCTCGAATCCGATGCTATTGCAGATATCAAGAGTCGTTTCGATGATAGCGTCCGGCATATCAGATGTGTAGAATGCTGCAACTGTCGTCGGCATATCAGAGATTTATTTCATCGTAGGTACTAATCTCTATCGTAATATCCGAGTCCATTCCTTTTGAGCTGAGGCGGCTTCTTACACGGCTAGGAACATCCTTGAGAGAGTTTTTATATTGCTCGTAGAATGATTCCGTAGTCACCACGACGATTTCATCTTCGCCAGCGGCTGCCTGAGCTACCAATTTATTTACTAGACCATCTATTTCTTCATCTACGAGGAATGGACTATATCCATCAGGATCATAATGCTTCGATTCGATTGCAGGAGATTCAAGTATTTTGCCATCGACCTCAACGGACTCTGTACTATAGACGTCTACTTCACTATCGTCATTTTCGAGATTATCTGGCACTTTTGATTTAGGGATCCGGCGACCGATTTCCACGTCCTCTGGGTCAATATTACTGTTGTCTATCAAATCATCGGTGATTTGACTTTCGCCAGCGATTTGACCATAGCCTTGTTCAGGCTTTCCGAAATAGCTCCCGACAAGGTCGTCGTATCCGTCAATGTCTTCGCCAGC
Organism: Halorussus lipolyticus; assembly: GCF_029338375.1. Classification (NCBI taxonomy): domain Archaea; kingdom Methanobacteriati; phylum Methanobacteriota; class Halobacteria; order Halobacteriales; family Haladaptataceae; genus Halorussus; species Halorussus lipolyticus. The sequence goes on from NZ_CP119807.1 coordinate 15,540, forward strand.
TAGTGAGCCGAGTGTTTTCATGACGTCGTTACGGTCACTACCGGGCCCGACATCAACATCTTCACCTGCCTGTATTGCTTTGGAGAGTTTCTGTATATCTTCTTGCTCAATTCCGTCAACACGCCATATCTTAAACACGGCCTGTAGCGCATCATTATCAGTATCAACCGCTCGTGTCAATCGAACCGCCGTAGGGCCGTTTTCTGCGATGAACTCCTGAATTTCATCTACCTCGACCTCATCTGAGGTCTTCCGTTCGACAGTAGACAGGTACTCGCCGATATCATCCCCAGCAATGCCCGACTCTATGATCACGTTCTCGAAATCACGCTGTTCGGCCGGGGAGAGCTTAGTACAGTCATCGCCACCGGCACGCCGGAACGTGCTGACGGTAGCACATGGCTTTCCAAATAGTGCCTTAATATCATCGCGGTCCATCTCCTGCACCTTTGCCGCCCCATCCTCACCATGACGCGCAAGGAAGGTACTCAGTCGGTTGCGCTCCGTCTCTGAGAGATCCTGTACGTCTACGTCGGCTTTCCGTTGCAACTTCCACAACCGATAGGTTGCCCCAGCAGATTTTGCCCGCCGAAGAACCGGCCCGGCGGCCTTCCCGCCTGCCTGCGCCAGTCCCGTTGCTACTCGCGCTTTCCCGCGGTCGTAGGGCGCTTTTATCCGCATTGCGGTCTTCCCGGCACGCGTGGCCTTCGCAAAGTCCTCCATCTTCTTGACGTACTTCGTACTTCTGACGGCCTTTGTTGCGGAACCACCGTAGAGAGCCTTCGTAATAAACGCAATCGAGTACCCTGCGTACCACACACGTCGGTACTCCCCGTAACTCTCAGTTCCTTCTGCATACGGATTATTTGTTTTTTGCTTATTTTGAAGGCTAGAAACGAACGCATCAATAAACATGTCGAGTAGACCAGATTTGTCGAGTAGAGCGATGAGCTTAGCGAAGCCCTCGACAAATCCTAATGGATTCTCGGCAAATTGAAGGATGGATTGAATACTGCTTCCGATACTAGCTTGGAAGCCGGAACAAGCACCATAACCCCTCACCACCGAATTATTGAAATGATTATATTTCCCAGTCCAGCGTTTGGCAGTCTGGCCGCACTCGTTTGAACGACGGACCGCAGTAACAGATTCTTTATTCCCATGGGTGTCAGTCGCCGAGACTTTGATTTCGATGCCACTTAGACGACCGCCATCTACCGAAAGCCGGTCAGGTGTAGTAGTGAACGACCCATCGTGTCGACTAAATAGGTCGTCAGGCGATGCTCGATACCGTGTTTTGCCGTTCTTCGTGACTTTTGTTTTCTTGACACCACCGCCGTCGAAAACGAAGTACTCAACGACATACTTGAGTTCACCAGAACTATAATTAGCGATGGTACCGTATCGCTTGAGTCGAATGTCCGGGCCACGGTAGTCGTGGAGCGTGGGGTCCTGACCGATTGCCTGCTCGCGGCCGTCAAGGCGACCATCGCCGTCGCTATCCGGGTCACGTGGATTAGTCTTGTACAGCCACTCTTGACGGTCGTTCAGTCCGTCGTCGTCGGTGTCGTACTTTAGCGGGTCACTGTCGACCGTCTTGGTAGTGAGATGCTCTTGCTTGTCCGACGGCCATTGCCCGTTGAGGTACTTGCGCGAGGCGTCCGGGTCTCGCGTGACCGCCATCTGGAAAGTTCCGCGGACCTCTTGACGGTCGGTCAGGCCGTCGTGGTCGGTGTCCCGCACCGTCGGATTACTGATGAGTTTCGTGTACTCGTGGCCGTGGACTTTCGTGCGCTCGCCGATTTCGTAGCTATCCGAGAGGCCGTCGCCGTCGGTGTCGGCGAGATACGGGTCGGTGTCGAGACACTGGCCAGAGCCGTCGCGCAGTCCGCAACTCGGGCGCTCGATGGCGTCATAAATCGTGTCCCCGTCGGTGTCGTACCCGATTTTCAGCGCGTCGATCTCGAAGGTCGCCCGCCCGACCGTCTCGACTTTGACCGTGACCTCCTCGCCCGCGAACTGGGTGAGGTCGCGCTCGACCGCCTCGAAATCACCGTGGGCGTCGCCCTCCCCGCCGGGCAGAATCCCGTACAGACGCGAGGTCGTGTTGCGACCGCTGATTTGCTTCCGGTCCTCGCCGTAGACTTCGATGCGTTCGCCGTCGGGGCCGATGACGACGAGTTGGGCGACCGACCGCTTGCTGATGGCCTCGGCTTTAGCGATGGTGCCGAGGGTGATCGTCTCGGCGTTGCGTAACGTGACGTTGCGTTCGAGGCTGGATTCGCGGGGACAGCCGTCGGGCTTCCAGCCGGGGAACTCCGGGCAGTCGTCGTAGAAGTTGCGGGTGTCGTCGCCGTCGTCGTCGATGGGACAACCGTCCGGCCCCATCCCCGGATCGTCGGGGCAATCGTCGTCGTAGTCGTTGTAATCGTCGTCGTCCGAGTAAATCGCACACCCGTCGTCGCCGAGACCGGGCGTGTTCTCGCACTCGTCGTAATAATTGATCGTGCCGTCGTCGTCGCTATCGGTCGGACAGCCGTCGCCTTCGCCGACATCGTTGTCGCAGTCGTCATGCCAGTCTCTGATGCCGTCGCTGTCGCTGTGCTTTTCACACCCGTTGTATTTTTCGCCGGGTTTGTCAGGGCAGTCGTCGTTCCGGTCGTAGACATCGTCACCGTCGGAGTCAACACGGGGGTCTTTGGTCGTGACCTCCTCTTTTTCGGTCGTAGTTGGCTCCTCAGTCGGTTCGCAATTATCAAACGACTGAAGGCACCTCTCGTTACTCGAAACTGTTCCTGTCGTAGTCGGCGGAGTATCAGACGTAGTAGTGGTCGTCTCGTCTCCGTCGGACGTCTCGTCGTCTTTCGGAATCGTCCAGTTACGCTCGGTGAGCCGGTCAACTGACCCGACGACCGCGGTCGAATCTGTCTCGTTGCTCTCGTCGCGCTTGGTCGCGCTTACGAGCGAGGCCTCGACGGTCTCGGCCGTCTCCATCGAGACGTTGCCGTCTTGTCGCCACTGGTCGAGGTCGCTGAAGTTGTCCGAACTCGACCACTTCGTGGGGAGCGGTTCGTCGAATTTCGCCTCCCACTGCTCGGTCGAGAGGACGGTGTACGTCGAGAAGTGCGGGGTTTCGGCCGTGACCGTATCGTTGCGGGTATCGACCGTCGAGTTGTTGACAGGGACCAGCGTCTGGAGCGTCTCGTTGTAGCGGTACGCGCCGAGATTCGACTCGTTAGCGTTGCCGACCCGCGACTCGTTGTACGGGATGGTGATGTTCGCCGTCGAGAAGTTCGCTCCGGCCTCAAAGTCGTAGGCGGGCGACGCGCTGACGTTCTGGACGCTGTCGGTCTGCACCAGCGGCTCGGTGCTGTTGTTGATTGAGAGCGTCGCGGCGGCGTTGCCTTCGCCTGTGATATTGACCGAAACGCCGGTTTTCGAATCGGTCTTGCTGGTCGAGAACGTCTCGTTACCGTCCAGCACGCCGTCCCCGTCGGTATCGTTGTCCAGCGGGTCGGTGCCGACCTCGTACTCGTCGGGATCAATCAATCCGTCGCTGTCGGTGTCGGGTGCGAGCGGGTCGGTGCCGTTCGCTACCTCTGCGGAGTCGTTCAGGCCGTCGAGGTCGGTGTCTGCTCGAACAGGGTTCGTACTCGCGTTCTGCTCGCGGAGGTTCGACAGCGTGTCGTTGTCGAGGTCCTCGGCGGCGTCCGAGACCGAATCGTTGTCGGTGTCGTTGCTGGCGGGGTCGAGGCCTTGGAACCGAAGTTCGAAGCCGTCCTGCAGGCGGTCGCCGTCGGTGTCGTTGTCCAGCGGGTCGAGGCCGAAGCGGTACGCTTCGTAGACGGTTTCGCCGTCGCTGTCGAGGTCCTCTGCTCCGTCGCTGATGTTGTTCTCGGACTCGTTCTGTGCGGTTTGGGTCGCATTACTGTCAGGGTCCAGTGGGTCGGTGCCGACGACGGTCTCCTCGTAGGTGTCGGGGAGGCCGTCACCGTCGAGGCGGAGAACATCCCGGCCAGTCGTCGCGTTCGCGTCGGGATAGTCGGGTGCCCAGCGCCGGTTCGGGTCGGTCGCATGGACCTCGATGGTGTTGATTTGCTGAGTGAGGGTGAGATTCGTCTGGAAGGTGGCGACCGCGCCGGGGGTGGTTTCGGGCGTGGCGTTCACGTCGAGCGCGAGCGTGCGGTTCGCGCCGTTCAGTGAGACGACCGCGGTGAGTTCGTGGCTCCGCACGTCGAAGACCCGGCCGCGGACCGCGTGAGTGATGTTCCCTTCGTGAGGCAAGTCCCCGCGGCTGGTGATAGTGACGTTCGGGGTGGTGGCGAGGTCTAGTACGTCGAGCGCCCGCTGGGCGTGAATCCACGCAACGCGGTACTGGCTGATGGCGGTATAGTGCTGGCTACGGTTCCGGAAGCGTTCGGCGCGCTCGACCGCCGCCTTCGCCGCGCTGATGTTCTCCTCGACTGCGGACTCGTCGAACGAGACGTTGCGCTCGCGGAGGACCTCACGGACGCGCTCGGCGTCAGCGATGGCGGTCGTGGCAAGTTGTTCGTCGGAGCGAACGAGGAGTTTCGTGACGTTCGGCGCGAAGTGCGGTGGGGTGCTGGCCTCCTTGTCGTGTTCGAACAGGGTGGCCGAGGAGGTCCGATTGGCGTCGATGACGTACTCTAGCGACTTGTTGAGGGCTTTGAGTGCGGCGGTGCGGTGGCGTTGGGCGGACCGGCCGGGACCGAAGAAGTCGGCTTGCTGGAGTGCGGCGATGGCGGCCAGCCGGTAGTCGGCGGCCGAGGCGTTGTCGTGGATGGTGACGTTGACCGAGGCGTTCGCTAACGGCTTGCTCTTGTTGGCGAGCGCCGAGCGATTGTGCGCGACGCTCGGCGGCGTCTCCGGGTTCTGCGCCCACTCCGGCGGTCCGCGGTCTTCGGGCGGCCCGGCGTCTTCGGGTGGACCGCCGCCGCCGCGGTCCTCGGGCGGGCCTCGGTCTTCGGGCGGTCCGCGGTCCTCAGGCGGGCCGGTCGTCTTGTTCCCCGGTGGGCCGGGGTCTTCCGGTGGACCAGTCGTTTTGTTACCGGGCGGACCGGGCTCCTCGGGCGGGCCGCTGGTCTTGTTTCCGGGCGGTCCTTCGGTTCCGTTTCCGGGGGGACCACCGGTCTCGTTGCCGGGTGGGTCTTGGGTCGTCTTTTGTGTGGTCGTCGGCGGGCCGCCCGGCGGCGTGGTTGTCGTTTCGGGCGGCGTCGGTGTTGCAGTCGTCTGTGTAGTGGTTTTCCCACCGCCGTTGCCGTTCCCCTTTCCGTTTCCGTTCCCATTGCCGAGTATCGACGGGAGGAGTTCGACGTCGGCGAGTGAGTCGAGGAGCGCGTCGGCGAGCGAATTGTCGGAGTCAGACTGCGATGGTGGTTCGAGGGCGGCGGTAGCGGGCGTCAGCGTCGCCGTCACAATGAGGATAGAGAACGTGACAGCGAGGACGCGCTGCGTGCGACGGTCCATTGATTGCCTCCGAGTAGAAATTCCCTTTTGAAAGAATTTTCGATATGGCTAGTAATTAATTGAAGTGGTATATTTGGGTAGTACAAGATGCAAATCCAACAGGCGGTACAGTTAGTTAAGCAATGTCATCCGTCAATCCGAATTCAGAGCTGAATTGCGTACTCCCTACAGGGTTCGACAAACTAGACTTTCCATTATACCTGTTCTGGCGTTATACCTTGGGTTTCCTTTGGACCAGAACACAGGTATAATCACGACAGCAACCGATTCTAAGCAACACAGAGAAGTTTGAAACTCTTCTCAAGACGTTAGAACTGTTGGAAAACGAATCACCTCCTGCAAAAGTCCTGGAGGTTGGCGTCTTAGGCCTTCATACCTCCGAAACACCTTCCAAAGACGACTTCTATCGTGAAAAAGTGCTGGAACCCTCGTGAAACCATTTCTTAGCGTTTGAAAGTGCTGTTCCGTCTAAAACAGACGGTCCCCCGTGAAAGGAGTACTAGAAATCCTATGAAACACTTCTAGAGGCCCTGATACCGCTATTCCATCCATTTAGTAGTACGTGATCTATGACGGAAGGTGCTGGATGTGCTGGAAAGCGGCTTACTCGAACAGCAGTGTGCGAGAGAGGCAAATCGAGTTTCTGAGATCGTCCTCGGCTCACTCACCGGAGAACACATCGGCAACCTAATCCTGGGATTCCTCGAGTGGTCTGCTCGTTCGGCCCACAGGACCTTGCCCGTCTGGCCCCAGAAGACACTCGCCGTTCACTCGCGGCCTGAGCCATCTCTCATCTTCTGCATATGGCCCCTTTCCTTTGGACGAAAAAATCCATATGCAGACCCCGTGTACAAGATGAAATCTACGTAGGAGAATTATCGTCGGTTCTAAGCGTATAAAATTGGGTACGAATTCGATTTCGAGAATCATAAATTCGCTAATTGGCCACGAACAGATAGGAGAGATGCTGAAACACGGGAACAGTATACTAAAATAAACTTACTGTTTAATTGTGTGCGAATGCGTCTATCTGGCTTGTCGGAATTCGGTGTGAAAGCTGGACGAAGTGGCCATGGATTGGCAAAAGAAGCTCTGAAACGGAGAACAAGAGTATCCGCGTGGACCGACTGTTGGTCGGACACGAAGCGAAATCGGCTGAAATGGCTATGGATGGGCGCGAGAGGCGCTCAATTCTACCCTGCTCAAGGATGAACTGGACGCGCCAGAAAAAGCCGTCAACCACTACGAGCAAGCTATCGACAGTGACCCAGAGTATATTAACGCGCACAATAACTACGCAGTCCTTCTCAAAGACGAATTAGGCATGCCGGAGGAGGCCGCCGACCACCTCAAAGCTACTCTTAACGTGTGGTTTTCGTCGGGCGACTCAGCATCGCTCCAGCATGCGCTCGAACGTGTGCCACTATTCGTAGACCTGTGAGCGGTGCGACCGCGCCGACTGCGCGGTCGAATACTGTGAACGCGCGCTCGACCTGCTCGATACGGCCACTTCCCCACAATTACAGCAATTCGAGGCCCACATTCGGGAAGCGTATGCACAATGCTCGGCACGCAAAGCAACCGAGAGACTCCCAGAACTCTACTGGTATGGACTCAATGCACTCCGAGACCGTGAACCGAGCCCTGCCTCCGACTTGCTCACCGATGCGTGGAACCTCCGAACCGAAATTGACGACGACGCAAGCCACTATCTCGCAGTCGTAGCGGGGGTCTGGTGTGTTGCACTCCCAACCACCGACATCGACGCCGAGGCCGTCAAGCAGGCAGTCGAGACCGTGGACACCTCGCGCTCGCCGGTCGTCTCGGCACTCGTGACTGTCTTGTTAACCGACGAGACGCCGCCGGTCCCGATGCAGGTCCGCCAGAACCACTTGCTTACCGACGACCGGCACCGTCACGAACTCGCCGCGTGGAAGTCGCTTCTTCAACTTGGCTAACCGGCCTCCTCCATCCGAAGCCACCGAGTAGCAACTACTTTCCTTCGTCTCTGGATGCACCGGCTGATTCTGGGATTGTTACAGACTCGTGTATCGAGGTATCTGACTTGTATCCAGATATCTAAAAGAAATATATAGAATTCTTTAGCAAATAGAAATCTATCTATAGTCGGACGGAGCGTACTGGTCAACTGGGTCGCCTTTCTCGGCGACGACCTCCGGTTGTGTATCGCTGGGTTCGTCGTCGAGGAGTTCCTTGAGAATGGCGTAGAAACGCCACTCGTCGCCATAATCAAAGAGATAGCAGAAACGGTCGCGTTCTTCGAGGCCCAGTCGCTGAGCCATCTCTCCGACTGTCGCCTCTCCAGCGTCGTAGACCTCCTCGTTGGGTTGTAGCAAGCCACTGCTCGGCATATCCTCAAATGCGTCGGGCGACTCGTATCGCACGTCGCTCCGCCAGTAGTCTTGGTCAGTCCCGATGAACCAGAGATGGGATTGGTCGAGACCGACGGTACGGTTGATACTCGTCTGAAACTCCGTGAGTGGGCGCTCCTCGCCGACAACGATGTCACGCCAGAGTGACCGCGGGTCGGGTTCGAGTTTGACGCGGAAGCGGTATGCAGTCATGCGTTGCTCTCTCCTCCAATAGTGATGTTCGAGAAGCCAGTTGTGCCGTGTTTAAATGGTGCGGTTTCGATGGCGGTGCGGCCGAATACGTCTCGGACGGTGTGCTGACTCACGCGAGATCCCCTGTCAGGGGTACCAGTACCAGCGCGTAAAGCGTTCGGGTGACTACTAACGGGCGTGTTCCGGGTTTCTTCGTAGAGAGTGGCTTTCCAAACTCGACATATCCATTCTATGTTCAATAGAGTTATACTACAGGACAGGGAAACAGTCTGCGTGGCATAGGAATGCGATTATACATTTACGCTGATAGCGGGACACAGCCGCGCTTCCACATTCCGTGGAACTCGCATCTCTCGTTCCAGTCGTTCATTTATGATGCTGTCAACGAGTACGCACCAGAGTACGCGGCAAAGCTCCATCAGGACCAGCACGCACCCCCGTTCAGTTTTAGCGAGTTCATTCAGACCGACGCCTACGACGTGACCGACGACGGTCTTCTCTGTGAAGGCGGCTACTGGGTCGTGAACTCGCCGGACAGCGAACTTCTTACCGCCTGTGCGAACTACGCACAAGCACATGAGGAACTCACGCTCGGACACACGACCGTTCCCGTAACCGGGGTCGAGGTAGACGACGTGCGACCTATCGAGGGGAAAGCACGCTACAAGACGCTCAGTCCGCTCGCGGTGAGCGAACCGAACGGCGACCACGACACGCCGACCGAGTGGTATCGACCCGACGACGGGATGTGGTACGCTCGCGTCTGCCAGAACGTCCGCGACCGCATCCTATCGCAGGACGACGACGCTGACCCGGAGTTCGTCATCGACAAGCTTCATTGGACCGACGGGAAACTCCTACAAGTCGGTCCGGGCGCAAAGATTCCTTGCGCTCGGGTTGAATTTACGCTTACCTGTGACAAGAAAACGAGTCGATTCATCCAAGAGGAGGGACTCGGCGAGAAGACGGGCATGGGCTTCGGTGCGGTCGCCCCCGTCGAGGAGGACATCGCGTGACGGCGACTCCAGACGCCGACCCCGATAGCGACGAGTGGGAGCTGTTCCGGTACAGTAACGACCCATTCGTCAACGAGGGTGCGGTCGAACTCGGACGGCGACTCGCTACCGCAGGGGTGGCCCGTATCGACCAGCGAACGGTCGTGGCGACAGTACCGCCCAAGCAAGTCCTACCGAAGCTACGCGCGGAACTGTTCGGGTCCGAGGGCGTAATTACGAACACGCACCGCCGAACCAGTCGTGCGTACCACGTCAACGCCCTCGCTACCGGGACACTCCCGACAGAGGACAGTGACGACGTGGACCCGGACTGGCTCGGCGACACCGAGAGCGCGCCGACTGTCCCCGCCCCGACCGAGCCATTTCCCGGTAGTGACGACGACGCAACGGTGTTTCCCGACGATGACCTGAGCGACGACTCGCTCGAATCGGTTGGTCTCGACACAGATGAGATCGACCGCGACGGCGACAGTGCCTACAGACTTCACCCGGCGTATATGGGGGCACCGACGGCATCGAGTTTCGAGTTAGTTCTCGATCGGGCGAATCGGTACTTCGACACGCTCGAAGATGTACTCACGGGCGACCACGAGACTGTTTCAGACGATACCTCGTGTATGTCCTGTGGGTCGTCGCTTCCAAACTGGACGTGGGACCTTGAAGAGTACGACAAGAAGAAACTCGAATACGGCCAGAGTTTCACGCCGATGGCAACGAAGTCCGGGCGACTCTCACCGCTCGGACAGAAGTCCAGCCAGAGTAGTTATTTCCGTGGTCGCTGTCCGGCCTGTCTCTTGGCAGGGTTCTACTACCTCATCATGCCGAGGAAACCGGTCGCTAGCGCCGATGGATCGGGCGTATACCGAATCTTTGCCGTGCAAGGTGACTTCGAGACCATCGCGGCGGTCCGTCGGGCTTACGAGCAGACAGCGGGACTCTCCGATCTCGCCACGCCGACAGGCGGTGGGACAGTCCGACTCTCGTCATTTCCGGTCAAGTCGGCTATCGGGGAGGTGCAGGCGGTCGCGTTCTTCGCCGCACTACTCCGCGCGCTGTCCGAGGACGCTACGACCGACGAACAAGCCCTGTTCGGGAGTCTCGGTTCCGAAGCGAAGAACTCACCACCGTCACTCTCCGCCGCGATTTCCGTTCGGAGTTCCCCGAGCAAAGGTGGACGGGCAGTTCGCGGCCTCACCGGATTCGACGAAGCGCCGGTAACGACGGACCTCTACGACCGTCTCCGCGAGCAAACACGAGAGACTGCGGACGGCCCCGAGTCGTACGCGCCGTTCGGCGATGTCCTCTCGTGGTACATCCAGTTCCAGAACCCGAACACCGACACCGAAATCGCGGTCGATGCAAAACGCGACCTCGCGCAGGGTATCCTCGACGGCAATCTTGCGATGCTCGAACGCGGACTGTTCGGGCTTGCCAAGCAACTCGCTGGCGATGCCCAAGCCCCCTATTCGATGCCTATCGGGCGACACCAACACTACTTCCATCAGATTATGACCGAGATGGCAACCCAAATCGACGACGACACGAGAGACAGTATCAAGAACGCTGGTCGGTCCGTCGGCCAGATGTTCGCCGAACGGGACGACCTGAGCGTGCTTCAGTCGTTTCGTCACGCGAACTCGCCAGACCAGTTCCTGTCCGCCTTCGAGAAGGCGAGCATGGGCGCGGTCAAAAAGAGTCACGACCCAGAGGAGGTAGCCGCCCACAGTACGTGGATTGCGAACTCGACGGTCGAGGACCTCATCGGTGCAATCAGCGACGAGGAGACCTTCGAGGCCGCCAAGCAGATGTTCGTGATTCACGCCTCCCTCTCGGCGCACTACCAGAACAGCACGGCAACTGACGACGACTAACGGAGTACACACGATGACACAATCAGCACTCGGAATGGCGTATCTGACCCACGCACAACTCGGCAACCACAACGCAGGCGAAGGCAGTAAGCAACTCTCGGACCTGAAGATGTACGGCAACCGGCCCTACATCTCCGGGCAAGCATATCGGCACGCGATTAGAGAAGCCATACAGGACTCTGCCGAGGAGAATGTCGAATGTACCCCGCAGGACGCCTGTGGCGACCTCGAAAACTGCCTCCTCTGCGACATCTTCGGGTACATGAACATGGACCTCGACGAACCGACGCCCGAGAAGCGTGTCTCACCACTTCGGGTCACGCCGCTCGTCGGTCAGTACGACGCCGACGTGACGACCGACATGATTCTCCAGTACGCACCGGGTGGGTCACGGAAGAAAGACGACGATGACGATGGGAACGCCGAGGAGAACAAAATCGGCTATCGAGAACTCACCGATAACGTCTACAAGGGTGCGTGGATGCTCGACTGCGACAGTATCGGCCAGCGCGAGCGTGAAGGCTTCGACGACGACAACGAGCCCGGACACCGGTACGAACGCGACCTCGATACTGTGGTCGAAGACAGACCCGAGCGCGTTCAGATACTCCTCGACGGCCTCAAGAACGCCTCTGGATTGGCCGGACAAGCCCGACACATGGCTGACTTCATGCCCGACGTAGTGGTTGCGACCGCGAACGATACCTACTCTCAGCGGGTCACGAACACGCTCCATATCGAGGACGGCGAACTCAACATTCCCGCGTTCGAGTCGGTGGTCGAGGACCTCACCCACGATGGCGGAGATGTCTGGGTCGCCGGAACTCACAACCCGACCGTGATGGACAACTGGGATGCGTTCTTCGACGCCGCTGAGGCAGACGAGAACGTCACGGTCTGTGACTCGGTGAGTGATTGCTACGACAAACTCGCGGCCACGCTCGACTAAGATGGCGACGACGGACGCCGACCGCTCGACAGACGAAACCGACGAGAGCCGTGCGGTCGTCGCGGCAACCCTCGACGTGCCGTTCGAGTGTACGTTTACGAACGCCAGCGCGATGAACGACCTCCCGTCGTACCCTGTCCCACCCCTGACGACGATTCGTGGGATGCTTTACGCGGCGTGGGGTCGGCCGTCGCTCCTCGGGCAGGGGTCGAGTCGCGGTCGAACAATGGAGAAAGAGCGGGTCGAGGCCGAACAAGCGTTCCGCGAGTCGTTCGAGGCCGACACGGCAATCGGAATTCGTGTTCTCGACAGTCCAACCTCCAAGCGTGACCTCCGAACGCGCCAGAAGGTCGCTCGGAATGACGACCGGACGTACTTCTCGTACCCCGTCGAAGAAGAGACACTGCTCTTTCCGACCTATCGAGTCTACGTCACAGGTGACGAGGAGCGATGCAACGCAGTTGCGGCGGCGTTCCGCGACCCTGAACGACTGCTCTATCTCGGGCGGTCGGACAATCTCGTTGACGTTCGGAACGTGACCGAATCGCAACTCGTCTACCACGACGAGGAGGAGTACCTTGACGACATGGTTGTCCCAGACGGGGACGGTGCGGACCCCGTGATGCTTCCGGTCCAGACCGAACGGTTGGGGTCGTACAACGCCCGACCCCCTGAAGTTCAACTCGTCACGCAGGGTGGGAGCGTCGAGTCCTACTACACGCTCGACGACGCAACTGACGAGGACGGTCCGGTCGTGTTCATCGATGAGTAGCGAGTCAGACACCGACGCGGAACCACTCTACGCAAAGAGTGACCCGCCCACATCGCTCGACACACACCTACAGGCGGTTGCCGACGCGACAGTTACGGCGCTCGACTCGTCCGCTACCGCACGGGCGGCACTTCCGGCTGAGACGACAAGTGACCGTCTCCGTGACCTCGGGCGACTCGCTGGTCTGCTTCACGACACCGGGAAAGCACATCCCGACTGGCAAGCCAAGTGCCAGCACGCAATCGAGACCGGCGAGAACGTCACACTCCCAAACCATAGCGCACGAAGCGCCCTCGTCGCGTTCGCTCTCACGGCGTCCAGTGACGGGATTCCGGTTCTCCATACCGCGCTTACCGAGGTCGAGCGGGCGGCTTTACTCCTCGCGGTCTTGCATCACCATACTCCGATTTCGGAGAGTAATCACCGGGCGAACGAACACCTCATAGATGGGGCTGACTGTGACGCACTCTTCGAGCAGGTCTCCGAGACTGAGACGGTGGGGGATTGGTCGCTACAGATAGACGCCCTGACGGCTCTAAGCGGGTTTCGGGAGTTTGTCAAACAGGTTCGCAAACGTCCCGGTAGTGACGAGCAATTTCACGAAATCGCCTCGATAACGACGATTCTACGAAGCGCGCTGATTCAGGCCGACCACCACGCGAGCAGTCAAGCAGGTGACGGCCCACCTGCACCCTTGCCAACCTCGCTTACAGCCGAGAGTATCGAGTTCTACGACGAACTCAGACCATTTCAACAGACGGTCGCCGACTATCTCGATGGCGATACTCCAGACCAGTTTTTCGGCCTTGCAGGCTGTGGCGCAGGCAAAACCCAGACCGCGCTTCAATGGGGTGCCGAACAATGCCGAGCGGGGAACGCCGACCGACTCGTCATAGCGATGCCGACGCGGACGACCTCGAACAACCTCTTTCAGACGGTTACGAACGACCACGCCGACCCCGACGATGTGGCGCTCTATCACAGCACGAGTGGACGAGTTTATACGGAGAAGTTTAGCGACGAACGCGAACTGGAAACCATCAACGAGTATCCGCGCCGCTGTAAGTGGTTCCAGCAACCGATTACCATCTGTACCGTAGACCACCTCCTCGCCACGCTCGTCAACAACGACAAGCACTCGGACATCGCTCGGGGAAACCTCCGTCGCGCGGCAGTGGTCTTCGATGAAGTCCATGCCTACGACCGGCAATTGCTACAGGCGATAGCGGGTGCTGTCGAGTATTTTGACGCAATCGAGTTGCCGTGGTACGTCATGACTGCGACCTGTCCGCCGGAACTCGAAGCGGCGTTGGACCCGACCGAGACGGTGCATGACCCACGCGAGGACCACTCACCGTATCACGTCAAACAGCACGACCACGAGCTAACCGCAGAGGTAGTTGCAGACAGCTTGGCGTCGGGTGACGCTCGAACGGCGATGGTCGTGAAGAATACCGTCAGGAGTGCTCAGACGCTTGCAAGACAGCTTGCAAAAGTGACACCCTCGGACGTGTCGGTCACGTACTACAGTAGTGAGTTCCCGTCCTACGACCGCCGGGCGAAAGAACGCGAGGTCCGCGAGCAGTTCGCTCCCGGCGATGTTCCGACCGACGAGCGCCGGATTCTCGTCTGTACGCAGGTCTGTGAACTCTCGCTGGACATTAGCGTCGATACGCTCTACACGGACCTCGCACCTGCTGACGCGGTGATTCAGCGAGCAGGCCGCCTTCACCGACGTGGGAACCGGCCGGACGCAGAAGATTGTGATTGCGAGGACTGTGCCGAACGAATGCGACCGGTCGAGTACGTCTGCAACACCTATTTTGACCCGACAGCGAGTGCGTGGTACCCATATGCGACTGGGCGGAATACCCCGGAGTGGAATCTACTGTTGGCGACACGAGACGCACTCGACGCCGCGACAGCATACTCGTTCGAGGCGTCGAGACACTGGATAGCCGAAGCCTATTCTGCGTACAACCTGCAGGTTCGTGAACAGACGTTCCGAGGAGCTATTGCAAACGACTCGATGTTCGGACCGCCTCGATGGGACGGTAATCGAATCTCGTTCCGAACGGGGACACATCGTCGGCTTCCAGTCGTTGCCTCTCCGTACGACCTCCACGACAACGACGAAAAACCAGTGCCATTCAGTTACTTGTGGGAGACGTTTGATTCTCACGACTGCTGTGGACACTGTGGTCTCGAAACTGACCGCTATACGCCGTGCCACGAAGCACTGCAAGAGGCCATCGAAGAGTACAGCATCGAAATTCCCGCCTACTGGCTTTTGGACGACGATATTCGATGTCACTCCTCAGAAGTGTTCCCGGATGCTCCTCGTGTTTCACTTCCAGAGGTGTCGCTTCACTACTCTTACCAGTGGGGGATACAGAACCCCACCAACGATGCGACAACCGACACGTCGGCGCGAGAATTCTGACCGTCGTAGCGCTTCTGTCGAGTTCCGTATTCCGTCTTGCTTTCAGAGCGTATTCGCTCTGGAGTGGACTCCATCTTTCAATCCGATCGGAGTACAATTACGACCAGAAGTGCGACGAGCAGGGCAACCCGCTGGGCGACTTTCAATCTTACTGAGGTTCGATTACGACAGTGGCAAATGGTGAACTCATCAACCTACTCCTCAACATTTCAATCCTGCCGAGGTGCGATTACAACGACGCAACGGTTGAGGAAGTCATGGTCCGATTTTATTTCTTTCAATCCTACCGAAGTTCATTACGACAAGTTGAACGGGTTATCCGCCCCCGGATTGAACACCTTTCAATCGCATCGAAGTCCGATTACGACTCTGGTCCGCGCCCATCTCGAAGCTTTGGCCACCGCCCTTTCAATCCTACTGAGGTCCGATTACGACCGGTCGAAGACGAAATCTCCGCGACGTGGACCACGACTTTCAATCCTACTGAGGTCCGATTACGACCGGCGAGTCGTCGGACGAGCGTCGTCTTCCCGGTCCCCTTTCAATCCTACTGAGGTCCGATTACGACCGGCCTCGTCGAGCCAGTGGCCGCGCAACCCGAGGACCTTTCAATCCTACTGAGGTCCGATTACGACGGTCGAGTCGGTGTCGTTCGATGACCCACCACCTGAATCTTTCAATCCTACTGAGGTCCGATTACGACCAGGACCGACCTGCGCGCCGAAATCCGAGACGCCAACTTTCAATCCTACTGAGGTCCGATTACGACACGCCGACGGTCGAGAAGGCCGCCCACGACTTCATCCTTTCAATCCTACTGAGGTCCGATTACGACACTGCTTCGGGTGGCGCGACGGCTTCGGCGACGACTTCTTTCAATCCTACTGAGGTCCGATTACGACAAGCCGACTGCATGGAGCCAGTCACGATGGTTCTGCCACGTCCGACTTTCAATCCTACTGAGGTCCGATTACGACACGGCCACGACTGGAGCGACCTGTCCGAGGGCCAGCTTTCAATCCTACTGAGGTCCGATTACGACGGTCGGCGTTCTCGTACACGTCAACGAGCGCGTTCTCCTTTCAATCCTACTGAGGTCCGATTACGACTGGTGGGTGCTGGTGTTCGCTTCGAGCAGGTTCGGGAGTATCGTCTTTCAATCCTACTGAGGTCCGATTACGACCGGACTGCGGTCGGTCGCGCGCGCCCTGCAAGACCTCTTTCAATCCTACTGAGGTCCGATTACGACTTGGACAGGGGACGCGAAACGGCCGGGATGCAGGTATCTTTCAATCCTACTGAGGTCCGATTACGACCCTCCGAATCCAAATCGGCGGTTCGACAGTCTTCAACTTTCAATCCTACTGAGGTCCGATTACGACTCTCTCCGGCTACGTCGAGTATTTCGGTTAGGTCTCCTTTCAATCCTACTGAGGTCCGATTACGACGAGGAAGCGCCGATGGGTGCGACGGGCGACCTCCGGCTTTCAATCCTACTGAGGTCCGATTACGACCTACCATTTTCTCGGTGGGAGTCTGGAGGGATAAAGATATAGGAAATCAGGGTCTCTGGGTAGCTCCTGCGTCATAATGGTGAATACTCAGACTGACTATCAACTCGTAAAATCACTCGAATCGACGTGGAGATACTGAACACCCCCTCTATTCTGCATACTGACTTAAACCCCCTCAACACTCACTATGCCAAAAGCTGATTCAATCGCTGGCGAGTTATAGAAATCTTGTGTCCTCTCGTTCGTCGCCAAACTCCTCGATATCAAGTGCATCCTCTCGTGTCGTCGTATACAAAAGGACCTGTTCCCCCGTATCGACAAACGACTGAATCCAAGAACGAACCTCCTCGTATTCGCTTTCGGTGAGATGGCCATCGAAAACGCTATTCTGTCGCCAGTTCAGCCACCGGCGGAGATAATCACAAATCTGTTGCGTTCGGTCGGCACGTACGTCATAGACGATAACTACGAACATCCTATCGTACCGTTGTCGGTTGGTACTGTTCCAGTCCGAGGACGTGTTTCGTTACTTGGTAGCACTCTGTCCGAATCCAGCGTCGCCACGAAAGTGACCGACCAATACCGGGATGCTTGCGGGTCGTCGATAGTCGCTCATCGAAAGCGTGCCGAAGGGTCTTCTTTCCGTCGTCTGTAAGGAGAACGGCCTGCCCCTCTGATTCGAAATCGTCTGGGGTTAGCTGGCCCTGACGTGTGAGTGAGAGGAGCAGTCGGTCCGCCAGTAGTGGTTTAAATATCTCTGCAATATCCAAGCTCAGGCTATACCGTCGTTCATGTGGCTCATGGAGAAAGCTAATCGTCTGATTCAAGCGTGTATGATAGATTTCCGTTACAGCGGAGGCATAGACGAGCGCATTTAGGTAACTCATCGCGCTGTTTGCGGGATTCTCTGGAGGTTGGCGACTCCGACTCGGGAAGGAAAACGATTCTGGGAGGCAGTGGTCAACACAAGAATAGTATGCGTCTCGTGCCGACCCCTCGTGTTGCATCAATTCAGGGATGGTAGTTTGTTCGCCGATGTTTTCACGGTGGTCAGATAGAATCGATCCTGTCCCACACTCCTCGTCACAGTAGCGCCGAAGTGTGAGTCGCATATTTTCGATAGCACCCTGTACGAACCGACTGGCAATGTCGAGTCTCTCGGAGTCATCTAAGTACGTTTGCGCTTGTTCAATATGGCACTTTCCCGAGAGAATCGGACGCGGTGGAAGGAACGTCCCACGATATGCACCATTGTAGCTAAAGATATGCAGGGCGATCTCGTTCTCCGCGAGCAGGTCGAATACGCCGGTTGTGACCGAGACACCTGCACCGGCGAAAATATCGTAGATTTTGTTGACTGGAAGAGGAGTTCGGTCACCTTCCTGTACGAAATAGAGCGTATCGCTGTTACGTTCAAGTCGGCCGACCGACGTGATGTAGTAGCGTTCTTTCATGCAAAACAGAACTCCCGCATACTACACTTGTTACAGGCCGATATTCGCTCTGGGGGTGGGCACTCGCCGTCTACAATCGACCGGATGTCATCGGTTACCTCCTCGTGTTCAGACGCCATTTCAGCCGACCAGTGGACTGTCGTGACCGTGTTTTCACGCGGATAGCGTATCTTCCCCACTAGTCGATAGTCGTCCGAGTCTTCGGCACTGTCTTCAGCGACAATCGAAAGATAATGAAGTAGCTGTAAGCGGTCGGCCTCTGAATACGTCGAGGACCGTTTCACTTCGCTGATTTCGAGCGTATTCTCGTCTGGACGACGAACGAGATCGAATTTACTGGCCCCGATAGATACTCCCTCATCTCTACTGTAGGCTGTTTCAGAGAGATGTTTGCCGAGTCGAACGAATTCGTTCTCTTGAGCGTATAAAACTCGATGGTGATGATACCAGAGTTTCGTCGGACAAATCGCGTAATAGTGGTAGTGTTCCCCGGTAAGTGACCGAGACATGGCCGTAGCACAACGGTCTACATAATAACTATTTGGGACGTTGTGAGGCATTGTTCAGATTAGCTGATTCCATGCGAAGGCGAGAGTTTGCAACCAGTTTTCGGCGGAGCGGTGCGTCGCGTGGCGGAAATGATTAGCAAATTGGTTGGTGCGACGTTTTAATTCTTTGAAGACACGTTCGACGCTATTCCGATTTCCATGTATGACATGCTGAAATCGGAGTTTTTCCTCGAAGAGTGCGGCTTGCAACCATGGTGCGCCATCGACGAGAAACACCGCGTCGGTGACGCGGTGTTTCTCGTGCAACTCGGTAAGAAACTGCTTCGTCACAACGATAGTTCGTGTCGGATAGAGCTTCACGTGGAGGAATTCGTTGGTTTCAGGATCGACGGCGGCGTACAGCCAGTAACGCTGGTCGTTGAGTTGAATCACGGTTTCATCGACCGCAACGTGATTCGGGTTTTTACCCTCAGTCGGCTGTAGATCGGCTTTCTGCACCCAATTATAAATCGTTGAGCGACACCGTTCGACACCGAACTTCTCTAAGACAGAAACAGTATCCGAGAGTGATAATCCGGCCGCATGAAGGTGGATACTGAGCTTCATCAGCGACTCCGGTGTCGCTTCTCGCTCCACAAAATCTAACTCGATCCAATCGCTACACTCGTTGAGGCGGTCGAATTCTGGCATGGACACCTAGAATTCCAACCGCCTCGTTCTTCAACGCTTATCTGAACAGTACCTAGGCGGAGTCGCCCCAAGTACGGCTCCTGTCCGGGCAGGCCCGCCGCTGAACATCGGCCAATCCTTCTCAGTCCCTTCTTCTGTGTCTTGGACTAGCTCCTCACAGTGACTAGTTGTCTGGAAGCCAAGGTTAATTCCAATCCTTGCTACCGCTCCCCACCGAAGGAATTTTCGTTGTGAAAGGCATTCCATACCTGTTGATTGCATTATTTGATGTGCTACCATCCCCCGTGACTATTCCCCAAACAAGAAATATTGTTGAAAATATGCTTTATGAGGTGGAGTTAGAACAAAGCACACAAACAACATAAAGAATGAGATATTCTACACCTGTACAACGACCCACCATTTCGGACAGTAGTCAGCAAGAAACCTCCCATCTTGCACACCGGCCCCACAGGTAATTCTGAATCAAGCAACCGTACTACTAACTGTTAGAGAGAGACGGGTCCAGTAACGGGAATCCGCAGTCCTAGGCCACATCACGGAACCCGAACTTACCCTCACCGGCCTAGCTTTCTATGACTGTACAATCCCACTATTCAACCTCTGCCAGTCGCTTAACGAACGCGAGTCCGAAGCCAGTTCGCCCCATTGTCTGCGGCCGTCGTGCCTCCCTCGTCGAAGACGATCTCCCGCTCTTCTAGCGGAATTCCGGTGCCGTCATCGGCCACGTAGATGCCATCAGCGAGTGCACCGACCGTCACCATCACCGTCGTGTCTGGATCGATCTGTTCGACGGCGTTCTTGAGGCAGTTCTGAAACAGGTTGCGGATGTCCGTCTCGTTGGCTTCGATCGTCCGTTCGACGTTGAGGTCAACGTCAGGTGCCTCGACTGTCACCCACTGCTTGGCCGCCACAGTCGCGAGGTCCACCGATATGCGTTCGCCGTCCGCCTCCACGCGGCCGGATGTTCGCTCAGAGAACCAGCAGCGATTCTTGACCTCCTCACCGTTGAACGGTCGCACAGAGCAGTGTAGAGTTGGGTACATCAACTTAATTCGCCATTCTATTCTATCATTTTTATTATTGTATAATATAAAATTCCTTTCGCAAGGAATATATGATTGCTTTCTGGACATCCGATAACAGTATGTCCGTTACGGAAGACAGCGTTACCGACCTTTTAGCCGACTATCTACGGGATGAGGGAGTCAATGCTGTAACACAAATCTCTCATAATGTAGCGTCGGGTCGCAGTCAGCCTGACTTAGAAGTACAGGATGGTCGAGTCTTTCTCGGAGAAGCAAAGTGGGAGGATAAGAAATGGAAGGGATTCGGTGAAGCACGTGACTACGGACAACTTCCGGGGGTTTCGGGGTCATTCATTATCGCTTATCCAAACGACCTCAAACAGGAGACGTTCCAAACAGACTTGTCAGGGAATACTGCTGAAGCCGCGCTTTCTGGTCATGAATTCGAAGTTGCTTTCCTCCGAAAAAATGCAGAGACGGATACAGACACGCTCTCATTAGAGCAACTTCCTCAATGGATACAAGATAACATTGAGGACCGGAAAGACCCTGAGGCAGACCCCGACCAAGTTGTTGATACATTGCGGCAGATGGCCGATATGCTAAATGACCAGCTGGAAGCTGCACCCGAGGAAAACCTGTTTAAAAATGTCTTAGGTGCTTCTTCTGATGACGATGAGGAACAAGAGGCTGCGCGTGAAACTGCAGGATATCTCTTAGTCAATCAACTCATGTTCTACCGGGTTCTCAGTACGAGTTCTCGGTTTGATTTCCCGAAATTGGAAGCTGAAGACTTTGACTCACCTCAGGAGCTTACGGACTATTTCGAGATTGTTCTTGAAGAGGACTTCACTCCGGTTTTCAGCTTTGATATAGCTAGTGACCTTCCAGAGTCCTCCCTTGAAACTGTAAAATCCATCATCCGGAGCCTCAATGGTCTCCAACCAGAGAACATTCAGCATGACGTTTTAGGGAAAGTCTTCCACGAGCTTATCCCAGTCTCTGCAAGAAAAAAGGTGGCTGCATATTACACGAAAAACAAGGCTGCGGACATCCTCACGGACCTAGCCATCGACAAACCGAATGCGAAGGTAATGGACCCAGCATGTGGAAGCGGAACGCTACTTGCATCTTCGTACCTCCGAAAACGAGAGTTACTGGAAGCGAGTGGGAAGGATTTCACTGAGGAAGACCACCAGCAATTCGTTGAAGAAGACATTACTGGAATTGATGTGATGCCTTTTGCAGCCCATCTATCCTGCATTCACTTGGCTTTGCAAGCCCCTATCTACGAGACTGACGAAGTGAATATCGGGATTGCCGACAGCACAAGTCTCAAACCAGGGAGTACGATTGACCCTCTTTCGTTCGTTCTCCCAGAAAGCAGCGAGCAACGCGGTCTCGGTGATTACAGAGATGGGTCCAGTCCTGAAGTTGAGGAAGAAATGATTGAGGGAGGGAGTACAACGCTTGACGCGGGACAAGGACGGGAGATGGAGTTGAAAACTACCGATTTGATTATTATGAATCCTCCTTTCTCCCGTCAAGAGTCAATTGCTCGATTCAGTCAAGATTATAAAGCTAAATTGGAGACTCGGTTTGACCGACGTCGCAAGTATCTTCACGGTAAGATGAACTACTGTTCATACTTCTTCTTCCTTGCAGACAAGTTCCTGAAGCAGGGTGGCCGGATAGCCGCAGTCGTCCCTGCAACCGTTTTGAACGAGAAAAGCGACCACGGTGTGCGGAAAATGCTGGTCGAAGAATATGATGTTGAGTATATCTTTGCTCGGGAGGATGCCCCGAATTACAGTGAAGACACCGACCTCCGTGAAGTCCTCATTGTCGCGAAGAAGGGCAAGTCTGAGGATGATAGTACTGCCTTCGTCTCCCACGATGGGCTTGATATCAATCCAGAACAAGTGCAACTCGCTGCAGATACGCTTGAGGCTGGTCAGTCCGTTTCGAGAGAGGATTTCTCTGTTCAGCGAATATCAATTGAAGACCTGAATATTGACAACCTCTTCTCTCCCTTCTCCTTGGACAATCCAGACCTCTTTGCGAAGTGGGACCGTCTCGTCCAGAACATCCCAACGACCTCGCTTGACACATTCGATGTCGGGCTCATACGAGGAATCGGAAGTAACGGGAATGGACAGATGCACGTGCATCCGGAAGCCTCCATCAATGACCCAACTGCTCTCAAGTTCGGGGACCGCGACCTGTGGGTGTACGACGATGAGACTGACGACCATGTAGTCGCGAAACACCGACACACAGGAGATACAGTTGACGTTCCGAAGGACAATCTCATCCCGAATCTGCGTCGTTACTCCGGTAGGGGAAAGACCGAGATCTCGAACATCCCCGAGTACGCTATCCAGCATTCAGACTTCTCCGGCATCGACCACTATATGAGTCTTACCGATGAGCCAGAAATTCCATCCAAGTGGCATGAGCGTGTGGAACGTCGATTAGGATGGATTGCGCTTGTCCGTCGTGTGGACTTGACAGCTCCTGGTACTCACCACCTCGCATATTACTCTGACAAGAAGCGGTTATATCCCGACATGATGTGGGTGCCCACCAAAACCTCTCAAACAGAGGCAAAATTACTTACTGCCTGGTTTGACAGCACATTCGGTTGGCTCCAGTCTCTCTCCACCCGCGTTGAAACCCGCGGTGCCTGGATTGAATGGCACAAGTACATTGTCAAGAAGTTCCGCGTGCCGGAAATCCACGCACTTGACGCCAATGAGAAACAGACTTTGGAGGGAACCTTCGATGAGATTAGTACGGTCGATGCTCCTAGCATGTACGTCCAGCTAGCTCGCAACGCTGAACCATCCGAATTCGATGATGAAGAAGAAGACCGGATGGACAAAGCATTCGACGGCCTATCGGATGAGCTTGGAGAAGGCTATGAGTCGCGGAGAAAACTTGACTCCACACTTCTGGACCTCGCTGATATCTCTGATGACGACCAAGATGAGCTGCTCGAAGAACTGTACAACGGGATGCTACGCGAGATGGTTGCTCTAAAGTTGATGATGGACTCATAGAACCGATTCTCTCGGACGACAGGAGTTATGGGTGGCTATCATGCCACTCATGGATGCGATTGTAAATCGGGATTCCGTGTTCTGTAGCTTCCTCCATTGCAATGGTACTGCCTTGTTTCTTTCGAAGAAACCGAGGGAAGTATCTGTTGAATCGTGAGATGACCATACGACTACGTCATGTGGTTTCTCTGCGTCCGGTTGTAGAACGTCATCCTTGATCACCGCAGACGCTGAGTCGATGGCATCTCACTGGAGTAGAAGGATTCCGAGTGTGTCGTGGGCGAGTTAGTAGGCGATCAACTGGTGCAAATTCTCGTTCGACGATCCCGAACTCCTTGGCTTTCTTATCATTGGCCTGATAGCATCGAGATACGAGTTTACTCTCTCTCTCTCTCTCTCTCTCGGCTTTGTCGAGTGCGTCAAACGGCAAGCATCCTTGAGGTTGTCACATTATAAGCGGAGTAGCGAGTGCTTGAGGAGTGACTTCGAGGCGGTTCACGTAGAGAAGTTTCCCTAAATCTAAGGCTTCTACTGTTAGGCAAAGAGAGACGTGTTCTTACTCTGTGGTGAAGTCGTTGAATGTGGTGGTGATTTTGTCGCGGATGAGTTGTTCTCGCTGGTTGAGGAATTCGGGGAAGTTCTCCAATTTGTAGAGAGAGGGATTGTTCGGGATACAGTGGCGTTCCCGATAGGGATCGGTACGGGTGGTAATCCACTCGTCAAACGGGAGTTCTTGTTTGCGGGCGTTCTCTTCGTCAGTAAGGAGTTGGAGGTTTGCAATTCGGTTTTTTGCTTCTTCGTATTGCTTTGCCTGCATCGGATCGAAGCCGTGTTCTTCGACAAGCGTCTCTTCGTCAAGTTTGTTCTGTGGGAAAATATGGTCCTGTTCGTAGTTAACGCCTTGGCGGACTGCTTCGTCAAAATGCAGGAGAGAGAGCAAGAGGAATGATTTTTGAGACCGATAGGTTGTCTCTTCTAAGAGCGTTTGGAGAACTTCCTCACTGAAGCCGACGACTTTCCCTCGGCCACGCATCTTTTCATGGATTGTCTGTAGGGGGAAGGCTCCATCTGACTGGTTGATTGCGGCGCGGGCGTCGTCAAGGACTTCGTCAGGCCGTGAGTTGAATGTCCCATTGAGAAGCGCAGAAGTGAGCCAGTAATGAATACGGCGTCGGGTTTCGAGACCGACGGTGGATGTCCAGTCAAGTGACGGATTGTGTTGGTCAATAAAGTACGCGATCGGGATGAGTGCGTTATGGCTAGTGAGACTTCGGCTGTCGAGACCGAACTCAACAATCAAGTTGAGTGTTTCTATGATTGCGTCTTGGAACCCGCCGCTCTCCCAAACCGTCTGCATCCGGTCTAGGTTTTCGTTGGAGAAGTTCCCAATCCGATATTGGGGAATGGTTTCCGTGCCGAACATCAGGAGTGCTTTCAGGATAAAGTCGATTCCGAATTTGAAATTCCGGTCAGAGTGTTCTCTGTTGAGTTGGTCGACGAACGAGGTGATCTGTTCGCGGGCGTCTAGTGAGTCGTCTCCTTGACTCCAACGTGCGGTCGCCATTGACAGAAGGATCTCCGACTTGCTGAGTGGCGTGCCCCCGTCGTTCATTCGGACGAAAATATCGAGAACGCGTTCTCGATTGGTCGTGTTCTCCTCGTGGTATTGAATTACATCGTCGTCATGGACAACGTCGAAGAGTTTTTTCAGGGTCTTCCCTGCCGTCCATCGATGTTCATCCTCAATATCGAGATCTTCGGCGATGTCCATGATATCGTCGGAGGGATCAATGGTGAGAACGTCGCCGACGCGATACCAGTAGGTCCCTTCTGAGTTCGATGGTTCTGGTTCGCGGAAAGAGAATTCGTATTTAAGCCCGAGTTCATCGTCAACGGTATCATCACCACCAGAGAGGAGATTGAGATAGAGCCGTTTCTGGTTCCAGGCGTCCGGGTTTTTCCGCTGGGCGTACTTTCGCTTCTCCGTGTACGTCCCTTTTAAGCCAATGTAGAATGCGGTGAGTCGCTGTTGACCGTCGAGAACTAAGTCTTGTTCTGACGGGAGTTCCAGCTCATCTTGCTCTCGGACTTTTACATTGTGATACCGCATCTGGTCGAATTCCGGGTCGTCTGGATGGACACTATCCTCAATGTAGTGTTGAATGAACTGATATTTCATCTCGTCACTGGCTTCCTCACCGTTCAAGTGCCAGACGAGAAATGACCCAATTGGATACCCCTGCATTAGCGAGTCGAACAGCCGAATAATTTGGTCCGCATCCCAGACAAATTCACGCTGAATCGCTGGCAATAGGATAGAATGATTCAATCGGTCAACGGCCTGTGAGATACTCCACGACTGCGTCATACTGCCAGACATTATACACCACCGATATAAATGAAACGACATAGCCTAGCTGTCCCTGGATCTCATCTTGACCCTGAACATCGCGAGTGTTCGGACGGTGCTTGTATTCAATCCAGCCACACCAGGACTGACGCCGCAGGCTAGCACAGATTACCTCGCACCGGTCCGGACGAAGCAAATTCACCCCCAACGCATCCTCTCCAAGACTACCTATAACGTCTGTCTATAACCAAAGCTACGTCCGTTCATCCCGACGAACCAGTTAATCCGAGTGTAGAACTGCGCGTCCTTGTGAACGAGGTCGCGTGTCGATTCGAGACTGTCGCTGCAGGGCGCGGAAAACGCCGGAAGGTTGAATTCCATATGACCTCTCTCGTTGACGGACGTACCGCGGATGTGGCGAGAGAACTCATTGGCTACATCTCTTGAATAGACCGTACTACGTCAACGATGATAGCCTAGAGTGACTAGGAATTCCTGATACTGGGGCCTCGTACGACGTTCGTGAACGAACAAGAAATCTCGAATACGCATCGCTTGCCGACGTGGTTGGTCTCGTGTTGAAGCGGGCGGAGAACCTGCCGCGGAAGATTTTAGCCAGCATTGAGAGTAGCCATGGTCGCTCTTATGTAGAATTGCGGAAAGTCCCGATAACGAGACATTCAATGGTTGAGTCGACGGATTTGCCAGCCAGGGTGAGTGAGCGAACGATGCCGAAGGTGTGAGCGGCCTGTTCCAAGCCCTGCTTGGACAGGCCGCGGAACTTCCGCAGCCATGGTTGAACAAGCGAAAACAGGCACTCAGCCTGGTTAATGTGGACGCCGTCGGGCGATACGTACCGTTCCTTGTGCACGACGGTTCGATGGTCACGCTCCATCTCTCGGTAGGCTTGGAGACCGTCGATCCAGACCTCTCCCAGTGGCTGGGAGAGGTCTTCAGCCGCCTGAATCACTGGCTCAAGATCACCGTCGTAGTCGATGCCGAGTTGGCCGCGGATCACGCGAAGCGAGTCGCGGCACGCCGCGACGAGCGTCAGTTGATCACCGTGACGCCCTCGCCAGCGTGATCGGCCTCTCTGGGACGAGCCGCCGCGAGAACGGCTGTGCCGCGGCGGCTCTTGTCCTTTGTAGCCCGAACAGACCTCACCAGATTCGTCGACTTGTATCGGTCCGTCGATGGTTTGGTTGAGGAGGCTCCAGACGACGGGGAAGCCGCGATGGATCGCGGCTTCCACCTCCCGAATCGCCGTGTGAATGGTTTTGTAGGCTCGCCCGAGCAACGGCGCGATCTGGTTGATACTGAGTAACGTATCGGCGTAGAGCGTGAACGCGAGAAGCACCTCTCCTGTGGTGAGGTGCTTCTCGTGGAACGGCGTTCCGTAGGTGTAGACCGGCTTGAAGTTGCAGTCTCGGCACCACACGCGGTCGAGACTCGACCACGTCTGGACAGCGGTGTGCCCGCAGCGTGGACAGGACGTGTTCTCCCAGAAGTCCTTGAGTCGCCGCTCGATGCGGGCATTGAGCGGTTCGGTGTCGATCTCGACGACGCCCAGCTTGATCAACTCGCGAAACATCCCGCCAAACGCCGGCTGAGCAGAAGCCATACCGCTAGATTACCGCCGACTCAGTGTAACTACACGGGCTTTCCGCAGCCTTGCATAAGAGCGACTTCAACGCTCTTATGTAGAACTGTGGAAAGACGATCTGACAGGAACTATTCCTGCTGTCGTCTGGCGGTTTAACCGCTCACTCAGTTGCTCCGCATGAAGCCATTATAAGTAGATGGCCGCTTTCCGCGTTTCTACATAAGAGCGACTGGGCTATCGACGACGAGCGCACTCGAAACGCCTTCGAATCGTACCTCCGGTCGCTCGACCGTCGCCGGAAACTCGCCGACTCCACGCTCGCCTCGAAACGCACCCACCTGTCGGCCTACGCCGAGACCTACCGCGACCGCCACGGGACCGACGACCTCCTTACGCCACTCGAAAATCTCGACGAGCGCGGCGAGGAGATAGACCGTGCCTACGCAGTCCTCGACGTGTTCGACGCCGAACGCTCGACCGACGCCTCGAAAATGGAGTACACGACGACCGTCACGAACTGGTACGACCGCCTCGTCCGCCACGGCCGGGGGAAGTTTAATCCGCTCGAACACGCGATGACCGAGTTCGGATGGGAGCGCGAAGACCCCGACAATCGTCCGCTCGAAGCGACCGACGTTCGTGCCCTCTACGACGCCGCAGAATCGCTCGAAAACCGTCTCCTCGTCGTGGCACTCGCGGGATGGGGGCTTCGCTCTGGCGAGGCCGCACGTCTTCACCAGCGCCAGTTGGTTGGTCTGGACAGCGACGACCCACGTCTCGACTTCCAAGAACGAAAAAACGGGCCGAGTTCGGTGAGTCTCCTGTACGGTCTCAGCGTGCTGAAAGACCGCCGGAATGCGCTCGCCGAAGACGAGACGTGGAACGGGTACCTGTTCCCGTCGTCGCAGTCCTCTGCGGGGCACATCGCCAGCAACACGGTTCGGAACCGATTCCGGTCGCTTGCATCCGACGCGGGCGTACAGGTTCGGGGCCACCGGCCGAAACCGCACATGGCCCGCCGGTTCTGGTACACGGCGTATCAGCAAGCGACAGCGAACCTCCTCGACCGCCTCGAAGGAATCGCGGCCGACCAAGGAAGCGCGTCCGCCGAAGTCGTCGCTCAGAGCTATCTCTCGAACGAGGAGCTTCGAACGGCGCGCCGTGACGCGATGCGTGAGAAACTGGCCGAAGCGCTCGAGCGAGCAGAGGCGGAACGACCGTCGGAATAAACCATATTCTGGTGTATCATTCGCTGTCCCACCTCGGGTGTGAAGTAGTCGGTTAAATTCGTTTCAGTAGCCCGGATTACCAAAATTCGCTTCCGGGAACCCTTTTTTCCGAACCCCGAGAAGTACCGATATGGTCTCGTTGGTTCGGCGGTACTACCTCTACCGCGCGACGCTCTCGGCGGGGTTCTACCTGCCGGTCTCCGTGATTTACATGGAGACGCAGGGTCTCGGCCTCGCCGACATCGGGTTCGTGCAGGGGGCGTTCCTGTTCTCGATGGTGGCGTCGGAACTGCCGACCGGCTATCTCGGCGACCGACTCGGCAGACGGTCGGCGCTCGCGCTCGGCAACGCCATCGTCGTCGCGGTGATGCTCGGGTTCACCGTCGCCGACTCCACCGCGGCGTTCGCCGTCGTCTACGTGGTCTGGGCGGTCGGATGGACCTTCAGAACCGGGACGGCTGACGCATGGCTCTACGAACTCCTCGCCGAGGAGGGCATGGCGGACGAACACGCCCGAATCAGCGGTCGGGCCAACTCGGCCCTGCGAATCGTTTCCGCTGGCACGGCGCTCACCGCGGGGGTCCTCTACACTATCGACCCGGCGGTCCCCTTCCTCGCCAACGCGGGACTGGCGGCGCTCGGCCTGCCGCTCCTCGCCACGCTCCCGAAGACGCAGGGAAGTGCTGACGGCGATGCCGACGCGAACGCTGAGACCGACGCGGCCGATTCCGGGATGAGCGTCCGCGAGGCCGTCCGGGTCCTCGCCACCCAACTCCCCCGGCCGTCGATTCGCTGGATAGTCGCCTACGCCGCGCTGTTCAACCTCGTGTTCTCGGTGACGCGGGTGTTCGAGCAACCGGCGATGCGGGCGGTCGGGGTGCAGGTCGCCGAGTTGGGTCTCCTCTACGCCGGGTTCAAACTCGTCTCGGCAGTCGCCGCGGGGTCTGTCGGACCGATACAGGACCGCCTCGGAACTCGCGGGGTCCTGCTGTCGCTGGTCCCGGTCGTCGCCGTCGTCTACGCCAGTTTCGCCGTCGTGCCGATACTGCTGGTTCCGGCGCTGTTCGTCCGGCGTGGGATGCAGAGCGTCACCCGACCGGTCCGCAACGAGTACATCAACGACCGGTTGGAGGACGTTGGCCGGGCAACGGTGCTGTCGGGCGTCTCGATGGCGCTCACGCTGGTCTCGGGCACCGCGAACGTCCTCGGCGGCCGGGTCGCGGCGTCTGTCGGTCCGCTGGCCTTCCTCTCGACGGTCGGCGTTGCGGTGTCGGTCGCCGGCGGTCTCGTCTGGGTCGCCACGCGGCCGGTCCGGACCTCCTCGGCCGACGCTGTGCCGTCGTAGGACGAGCGACGAGCGCGGCCGAACGTCGAACTTCTATCACGCTGTAAGGTGAAGGGTGGGGCGTGAACCTCGACTATCCCAACTTCCTGTTGAACCTCAAGACCTACGACGGAACCTACGGCGAGGACGCGCTGGCCTACGCCGAGGAGGTCGAGGAGGTCGCCGACGAGACCGACGCCACCTTTGCGGTCGCCCCGCAGGCGACCGACCTCCGCCTCGTGGCCAAGAACACGTCGCTGTCGGTCGTGGCGCAGGCCGCCGACGCCGCCGAACCGGGCAGAGAGACCGGCGGGATTCTGCCGGAAGCAGTCGCTGAGGCGGGCGCTGACGGCCTCATGATGAACCACCCCGAGCGCCGCGACACGCTGGCCGACGTGGAGACCAAGATTCGGCGGTGCGAGGAGTGCGGCCTCGATGCCATCGTCTGCGCCGACAGCATCGAGATGGGCCGGGCGGTGCTGGAGTACGACCCGGACTGTATCATCTTCGAGAACCCCGACGACATCGCCTCGGGCAACGCGCTGGCCCGGACCCGGCCCGAGTTGGTCGAGGAGTTCGTCGGCATCGTCGCGGAGCGCAATCCCCGGACGAAGGTCCTCCTCGGCGGGGGAATCACGACCGCAGACGACGTGGCCCGGTCGTTCGAGTTGGGCGCTGACGCGGCCGGTGCGGCCTCCGCGGCGGTGCTGGCGGACGACAGACGGGGTTGGTTGGAGGCGATTGCGGGCGCGTTCTGAGCGAGTCGGTCCTCGTTCGCGTCTGGGCCGGTTTCCGGAGTCTGTCGAGCGACTCCGCGACCCGGTTCGCACGTCGTCGGCCTCGCCGAACTCGTCGGGAACTCCGGATGCGAAATCCGATGATTTATACCCACCACCTGTCTTCGTCCGTTCATGTTTGTTCCGGGCGCTCTCATCGCATTGGCGACGTTTCCGGGCATCGTCGCTCACGAGTACGCCCACGAGAGAGCGTGTCGTAAGCGCGGTCTGGAGGTCCAAGACACCTGTTACTTTCAACTCGCGTCGCCGAACGGCTACGTCAAGCACGAACAACCCCGCCAGTACGACGACGCCTTCTGGGTCAGTCTCGCGCCGTTCACCATCAACACGCTCTTGGCGGTGGGGTTCTCTGCCGTGGCCGGTGTCTGTCTGTTTCTGACGCGAGCGACCGGGATGGGCGTCTTCGGCTACGCGACCGGACCGCCGGCGTGGTTGGCACTCTCGCTCGCGTGGCACGCGATTCCCTCGAAGGACGACGCCGAAAACGTCTACGAACACGCCAAGCGGGAGTGGCACACCTCGTGGTTCGCGCTCCTCGGGTTCCCCATCGTGGCGGCGCTCTACGTCTGGCACTACCTGAGCTATCTCTGGTTCGACGCCCTCTACGCGCTCGCGGTGGTCGGCGGGACGATTTGGCTCCTCTGGCTTGCCGGCGAGGCCGTCGGTCTCCCGGTTTAGTCTCGGATTTCTAATTACAGTTCCCCGCCACTTCCGAATCCAATCACCCGGTTATATACGTCGGTGATTGGTATCGTCGGCTATGACCGTGACGGCGATGCTGACTGTCGCACCGTTAGACGACGCCGAGGCCGACTTCGACGCCGAAATCGCGGCGGCCATCGACGCGCTCGAGGAGTTCGACGTGCGCTACGAGACCCACCCGATGGAGACCACCATCGAGGCCGACGACCTCGGGGAGGTGTTCGACGCGGCGCAGGCGGCGACCGAGGCCATCGACGCGAGCAGGACGATAACCAACCTCAAAATCGACCACTTCCGCGACGAGGACCTCGCTGTCGAGGAGAAAGTCGAGCGCGTCGAGACGCACCTCGGGCGGGACGCGGTGAGCGACCGATGAGCGACCGACAGCGAGCGGTCACCCGGCGGCAGTTGCTCGGTAGCACCGCGGCCACGGCAACCGTGCTGGCGAGCGGATGCGTCGGCGGCGGGGTGCGGTCGCCGTCGCCGAACACGGTCCGAGTCGGGACCTACGGGTCGTTCGTGGACGCGCCGAGTACCAGCGCCGGGGCGTGGATAAAGGAGGAGTTCGAGAAGCGCCACGACGCCACGCTCGAATGGGTCGTGCCGGAGAATGAACTCACGGGGTTCGTCCAGCGACGCAAGGAGGGCGTTGACCTCGGTGCCGACGCCTACGTCGGCATCACCCCCGAGGACTTGGTTCGGGCCGACAACACCCTCGAAAAGCCGCTGTTCGCCGGTTTCGACACCGGCGCGGTCGGGAACGCCGAGAACATCTCTGACGCCTACCACTTCGACCCCGAGCGACGGATTCTGCCGACCGGGGCGTCCTACGTCTGCATCGTCTACGACGAGCAGGTGGTCTCGGACCCCGCGACGTTCGACGCGCTAGCGACCGACGAGTACCGGAACTCGCTCCTGCTGGCGAACCCGCAGAGTACGACGACCGGACTTCTGTTCCTCCTCTGGACCATCAAACAACAGGGCCGGGACTCCTATCTGGACTACTGGGAGCGACTGATGGACAACGACGTTCGGGTCCTCGGGTCGTGGAGCGACGCCTACACCGCTTACTCCAACGAGGAGGCCCCGATGGTGGTCTCCTATTCGACCGACCAAGTGTACGCCGCCGAGAAGGACGTGGACATGCGCCGCCACCAAATCGGCTTCCCGAACGACCAAGGCTACGCCTACGTCGATGGGGTCGGGAAGTTTGCCACCACCGACCGGGACGAACTGGTTCGGAAGTTCGCGTCGTTCCTCCTCGACCCCGAGGTCCAGCGCAAGACCGCGGTCAAGAACGTCGGCATCCCGACCGTCGAGAATGCCTCGCTCCCGAAGGAGTTCCGCCAGTACGCCCACGTCCCCGACGAACCGGTCCAGTTCAGTTACGACGTGCTAGCCGAACACATGGACGACTGGCGAGACGCGTGGGCGAGACGGGTCGTGGGGCAGTAGAGACAACTACACCTTTGTTTAAGAAATATTCTTAATTGCCTGCTGGATTCGGGACGACGGAGACGCGCCCTCAACGCTCGACATCGACGGGAGACGGCGATTGAATCCACTCGCCGTCGCTCTCGTCGGGGTAGAGTAATTCAGTAGACGAACTTAGTAACTCACTTCATCGAAAATCAGCTACCAGTAAAATCCAGAACTCAACGAACGTCGGAGCCGAATAGGTGCAACAAGAAGCTACCGAATCTACCACCTTCCAGCAGGGTCAACTAATCCACCTTGATTTCGTCTTCGAGATCGAACTCAAACCGGAGCCGCTTGTCTCCTGGAAACACTACTACAACCTCGTTCGATTCGTCCAGTTCGGCATTCCATTCAGAAATATCTGAAAGTAATTCCCACGTCGGCGTCGTAGTTACGTTTATGCTGTCATCCCAGTAGCTGGAAACGACTTCGGGATGGTGCAAAAGTACAACCTCTAATGGGGCAGAAAGGGTCGTCCGACACTGTTGGCACTCGAAGACGACGAGTACCGTTGCTGGGTCGACATCTTCCCCTGTAATGAATTCCAATTTCATACACCCTCCACAACGTTGACAGACCCCATCTAGCGCCGAATGTAACTCCGCACGCATCTTCCGGTCGGCTGCTTCCATCGCTTCTAACGGACTGCGGTTCGCTACATGACCCGGCCGCAGATCGTACCGTAGAATGCTATTGTCGCACGAATTACATTCTATCGTTGCGAGTTGGCCATCGTAAGTCGCCTTTGCTGACGTGGCACGACAGTACGGACAGTGGGTCTCAACCGCTATCGGGTCGAATTCCGGCTGTAGCGTGTATTCGCCAGCTTTGATTGATTGAACGACCCGTCGTCCCGCGTCGGAAATGGCGTATCCCGTTTCCTCACTCTGGATATACTGATCGGTGAGTTCGTTCAGGTGGTAAGAGAACTGTGAGGTATTTGTGGCATCGACTTCGTCGTACAGTTCGGTGAAAGAGAGGGACTCCTGCTGGGGAACGTCAGCAAGCGTTTCTAATATTCGTAGCCGGAGACCACTTGCCAATACGGCGAAGGCAGATTCCACATCACTACGATCCATGGATACTAGTGATGCCGACAATTGAAATAAGGAACGTCTTTCGAGCCGTATCTAGGATTGAGAGATGAACAACCGGTTTTCCCGACCGTTTTTGAAGCAACATCTGTCATTTTCCTATCTAAAAAGCAGAACCGTGGTTCAACTGATAATATGTTTGAGAATCAACACGTTTATTCTGGTGGTGAGAATATCTTCCTCTATGACGAACAGACGGATTCCTTGGATTGACAACCACCCAGTTGCTGCATTCTTCGTGGGTGCATTTGCCTTCACATGGATAATCTCGGCTCCAGCAGCGTTCATGGAAGAGAGTTGGACTCCATGGATTCTCATATACATCGGTAGTTTCGGACCGCTGGTGAGCGCGGCTGTGGTCACATGGCTACGTGGCGACGATGTAAGAGCCTGGGCCCGTCAGATCGTTCGGTGGCGGGTTGGGTGGCTCTGGTGGGTCGCCGCCTTCGGAATACCGATCGTTATCGTGGGAGTCACCACGGTGGTTCTCTGGGCCATCGGAGGTCCGGTTGATCTCGACCAACCCCTCCAATCTCCCGTGCTGATTGCCATCGTCTTCGTGTTCGGCTTCACGGTTAGCGGCGGATTGAACGAAGAGCCAGGATGGCGTGGGTTCGCGCAACCCTATCTGAACGACCGGTATGATGCGCTCACGACGAGTCTCATCATCGGCGTCGGCTGGGCCCTCTGGCACCTCCCGTATTTCCTCATCCCTATCGCCCCTCACTCCGGATTCACGGTTGTCAACCAGATCGGCTGGTTCTTCAGTATCCTCTTGTTGTCGGTCCTCCTCGCGTGGGCCTACAATAATACGGGTAGCGTACTGGTCGTGATGGTCCTTCACGCTATGGTGAACACCGCAGATATACTCCTCCCGCTGGCCCCAGACCAACTCCTCATCGATGATGTTCTTCAGGAAACTGCTATTGCAACGGTCACAATCACACAGCTAGCGGTCACCCTACTCGTCGTCCTCGGTATCGTCGCCTATTATGGTCGGAAATCACTTGCCCGCGGGGAGATACCGGGTGTGACCTACCTCAGAGGAGGCAACCGATGATTTCGAACACCTCCGAGTGGGGACATGACCGAAAGTGCCAAATAGAGGGGAGGTAACCGTGGTTGCAATCGAAATTGACGGTCTCACAAAACGGTTCGGTGATGTTGTCGCCGTCGATGACCTCGACCTCCGTATCGAGGAGGGAGAAATCTTCGGGTTTCTCGGACCGAATGGTGCCGGAAAATCGACGACGATCGATGTGATTATGGATTACGTCCGTCCGTCTGCCGGCAGTGTAACTGTCCTCGGATACGACGCCCAGACTGAGACGCGGGAAATCCACGAGCGGGTCGGTATTCTTCCGGACGGATACGGGCTCTACGACCGCCTCACCGGCCGCAAACATCTTGAGTACGCAATTGCGTTGAAAGGGTCCGACGACACTGTTGCCGAACTCCTCAATCGAGTTGGCCTTGATGCTGTAGTTGCTGACCGGGTCGTTGGAGGCTACTCGAAGGGAATGATGCAACGGTTGGCTCTCGCGATTGCACTCGTTGGTGACCCCGAGCTGTTGATTCTCGACGAGCCGTCGTCGGGGCTCGATCCCAACGGCGTTCGCCTCGTCCGTGACATCGCTCGAGACCACGCTGACCGGGGCAAGACCGTCTTCTTCTCTAGTCACATCCTCAGTCAGGTCGAAGCCGTATGTGACCGCGTCGCGATACTCAATCGTGGCCGGCTCGTCGCCATCGACTCCATAGACGGACTTCGCGACGCGCTCGGAACGGAATCGACAGTAACGCTCACAGTCGATGCCGTCCCGGATCGGCTGACCCTCGAGGAGATAACCGGTGTCTCCGACGTCGTAGTCGATGGCCGAACGATTCGGGTGAGCGTTGGCGAGGTCACAGCGAAAGTCGGCGTTATCGACCGCATACGCGACGATGGCGCGGCAATTCTCGATGTGGCAATCGAGGAATCGTCGTTAGAAGACCTTTTCAGCGCCTACACTGGCGATGCACCCTCGAAGATTGATGCGTCGGAGGTGGAGCGATGACGGTCGCTACCATCTGGCTGACGGTCGCTCGGAAGGAATTTGCCGACGCGCTCCGGTCACGAATGATCTGGGGAATCGTCGTCATTATCGCCGTGATGACGTCACTGTCCGCAGGTATCTCATTCCTCATTCCTGATGTCGAAGGTGGTGCCGAGATGGCTATCGGCGGTGCATCGCAGTTCGCTGGACTTCTCGTCCCGATCATGGCCCTGATGGCCGCCTATCTTGCAATTGCCGGTGAACGGGAGTCTGGGAGCCTGAAGGTGGTTCTCGGGCTTCCGCCATCACGGGGCGAAGTACTCCTCGGGAAATTTCTCGGACGGAGTGGTGCTGTCGCTATTGGATTAGCGCTGGGATTCGTGGTATCAGGCGTGGTTACGACGGCCGTCTACGGCGGACTACCGGTGGGTGTCTTCATCGGGACGACCGTCTTGACGGTTCTTCTCGGCGTTTCATTCGTCGGCATCGCCATCGGGATTTCGGCCGTAACGGCGACGCGAGCGCGGGCGATGACCCTGGCGATCACTGCATATCTGGGGCTGACTCTCCTCTGGGATTTGGCCCCGAACGCGGTTCACCTGCTGGTCACTGGCGAGATGCCTGGAAGCGTCGTGCCAGCCTGGTTCTTGCTCTTGCAGGGTCTCAGTCCGACTGGAGCGTACAATGCGCTTGTCCAGCGGCTGTTGCTCAGTGGCGGAACGGCCGTCGAAACGAGAATCGGTGGCCCAGCGCCCAGCTACCTTGATCCAGCAGTGTTCTTGACTCTCCTCTTGATCTGGGCTATTGTCCCGCTCCTCGTCGGGTATCTCAGGTTCCGCCGGGCCGATCTGAGCTAACCGAACCGTCCGACTGAAGGTCACTAGACCCCGCCCTTCTTATCCGGCGACCTGTGCTATCGTGACCACGATAGCGACGATTTTTCTCTATCCCACGCGTAGCCACAACCTCGTTCGAGAAATAAGGGAGGGTACTAGAGGGTGAGCCACGTCGGCGGTACTCTCAAGCGTTCTTGAGGACTTAGACGACCGAATCGAAGCGTTCTGGGAGTGAATATCAACAGTCGGCTTCTCTTCTCGTGGGGGTTCAGAACAGCTACTCAGTCAGTAAATCCATGACGGAGTGACCGCGTGAGTTTTTCACCCCCTAAGGGGTTCGGGGGAACTCGAAGTAGTCCCTCGAATCGAACCATGAGTGGAACAACCGACTCACAATCACTCGAACAGACACCGCCACGAGAGAAACAGGATGTCGTCTACGTCGGCTACCGGCGGCGCGGACGCGCTGTTGTGGAAAAACAATCTGGGCAAGAGCAGGTGACGCCACAGCAGAGTCTCGAACTGGCGAACCACAGTCCCTCGGGCTTCAGCTGGGGATATAGTGGAAGTGGCCCGGCGCAACTCGCACTTGCACTCCTGCTGGATTACACCGGCGACGAGGACATTGCGCTAGCCAACTACACCGCATTCAAAAACCGGGTCGTGAGCCAGTTAGATTACTCTCGTCCTGAAGGGTGCTGACGACTCACCGGCACCGACATCGAAAACGCCCTTCGTGAACTGGCCAACCAAGCCGTCGCACCGTCCAACTGAACACCAACAATATTCCGGGATATTTTCCGGTGTTGTACCGGACTCCTTGCACGACGAGTGCGTAAAGAAGTCGATGTATAAATCGACAGCCAGGGACAGTTGGCGAATAAAACTGGATTTCCCAGTCTTGCATATTTATCGATTACGTTCCAGACCGATAAACATCGTAGTTGATGTCGTTCGTACTCATATACTGCTTCAATTCAGCAGACGGTTTCGATCTAAACCTTATTGTTTTAATATTATTTTGTACTATTGGTACTCTGATTTCACATCATTTATCCATTGCTGTAGGTTTTTGAACCATTCTGCTGTCTCAATGTCGGGATTTACGTCAAGTGCGTCGTCTCGCCATTCTTCAGTAACACGGATGATTTCAGATATTACATCATCTTTTGTTATTACAAAGGGATCAAAGTGACGTTCCCTCTGATCTTCGACAGCGTTCGGGCTAAAACACTTAGTAAGAGTAACCGTACCTTCCTCATGCGGTTCGATAACGAGATACGTTCCACTATCGAGTAGCTCAACGTCTCCGCTGAAACCTGCCAAAGTGTTCTCTGCTGCTTTCAACAAGTCAACCAGCGTTAATCCCATCATGATACTTTCAACATAATGGTCCTCACTACCAATGAGGTACTCTTCATTGACCCGAATTTTGATCCAACCGTCTGGCATCTTGCCATCCGCAATGAGTTCCTCAAATTCGGGATCGTACTTCAGTTGTATTTGAAACTTGTTATCTATATTGG
Source organism: Halorussus lipolyticus (assembly GCF_029338375.1). Classification (NCBI taxonomy): domain Archaea; kingdom Methanobacteriati; phylum Methanobacteriota; class Halobacteria; order Halobacteriales; family Haladaptataceae; genus Halorussus; species Halorussus lipolyticus. The sequence goes on from NZ_CP119807.1 coordinate 53,896, forward strand.
AGACCATTCTTTCGATTCCTCTTTAATCGCTCTCTAGTTCGTCTTTCCATTTACCGACTTCTTGAATCCACTTGTGAACGGCGTCCCCCTCTATCGGGTATACTTGCCGGATACGACCATTTCGAGTGACAACTCGAATTGTACTTACACCAGTCTTAGACTCAAGTTTAGGACCAAGGTCGTAGGTTATCCGGTCCTGCCGATCTGTATCTGAGTTTTTCACGGCTTGGTATGCCATCCTCTTAATATCCTTCTTCTTCATCTCGTTAGCAGGCTCTAAGTTTCGACCTTTTATTTCCTGTCCCATCGGGAAGAAGTCCGTAGCCCCCTTTTCAGGGTCATCCATTTGCTCGCCGTGAATATGCCTACCTTTGATATACACCCAACCACTATCCTTTATAGTATCGTCCGGGTCGTACCGACCTTGAAGTAGAGGTCGCACGTCTCCATCAGTATCTTTGACAACAACGTGGACATCATCTTAGTCAGTTTTATCCGTGATTTCGAGTAGCTCGTTGATGGTGATATCGTCTCCAGAAAGGTATTCTTTGTTATCATTATCCAACAGCTTTGACGCTCGCCGAAGGTCGTCCCCGTCGATATCGCCATTCTTGTAGGCTTGAACAAGTGGGGTGACATCCTCCCCGTCGCGTTCGATTTTATTCAGTCGTCTGGCAGTTTTAGAGTCGATATCGTCAAGGTCAGCGAGCAGCTCAACATAGTTTTGGCCACCGTCAGCGACCTTCTTTGGACTGTCGCTACGTACGAGAACTTGGCCAAGCTTTTCCTGAACCTTTTCGTTGTACTCGTTGAACTTCGAGCGTACATTCGTGACCTCGCCGAGGACACTCGTCAGATTCAGCCGGCGGAGTGAGGCAGAACGAGGAAATCTATTGAAATCCGTTGAGTTGTTATAAATTCCAACAACAGTGCGGCCGACTGGGAACTCCTTCGAAATTGCAGAACGACAGTCCGGCGATGCACACCGCTCAGATGGGGTACGGTGATAGAGCAACCACTACATTGTTGATCTTCCACGAGGCACTAACTACGACCATTGAATCTGACGGAGTATTGACGATACGATTATATAGTGAGGGAATAGTTGAGATGATATTTAGTCTTTTAGACCGAGATACTCGTTTAGTTCTTGAGTTCGGCCACCGTCTTGGAGTGGGCCTGAAGTGGCAACGAGCATCACTCCTTCGTCAGCAAACTCAACGGTGCGTTCAGTCGGTGCAGAGAGTATTTTACGACGACCAATCTCGTCAACGAGGTCGGCCGATAAGAACGTGACTCGCCGTAGCCGTTCTTGAAGGAACGCTTCGGTTGTTGTCGGCAACCAATCGTCGTATTCGCCTCTAAATGACCCGTAAGGGAGATTGACGCGCTGGAACACACCCGCGCAAAGATCAACAAACGACTGGAATCGGTCCTCTGTTTGGACCTCATCTCCGACAACGGACAACCGAACCCGGCATCCTGACTCGTTCGTGGGAACAAGACTGAAGGCGAAATGAATGGCTTCTTGACTGTTAGTGTATGCAAGGTTGATTCTCATCTCGGTCGTTGCTACGTCGAAGTCGGAGTAAAGGTCCACTATTTCGGCGAGTCGCTCAGTACATTCTCGTTCGCTTGAGGCTTCCTGAGCAATCTCCTCGTTGGGGTTAATAGGAACTATTCTGTACTGCCCCGGATATTTGCCCGTATTATATTTGACTCCTTGGACAACGAGAGCGTACAGAAGTCTGTGGACGAACCGACAGTCGGGTACGGTTGGCCGATGAAACTGGATATCCCAGTCTTGCATATTTATCGATTACCCTCCGGATATATAAACTTCATAGTCAATGTTGTTCGTCTCTAGGTACTGTTTCAATCCATCGGATGGCGCACGTTTAAGTACGATTTTGTAATCATCGACAACGCCCTCTTCGACTAGTTCTTCATACCCTTTTACAATCTCACCAATTTCACCTTCATCACTACTACTCTTCAGTTCGTGTCCTATTTTTTCTCCACCTTCCTCAGTTAGGACATCAATATCGCCTGGCCGAGGTTGCTTAATTGAACCGGGGGTATCTCGGCCAACAGCAATGATATCGTCTGACTTGCTCGCTGCATATCGGGCTTCAAATGCGGCTCCTTCAAAATTGCCTCGGTCACCAGTCAGGGCCCGATGATAGAGATCATTGAGCTCCTCGGTAGAACCGATCTCGTTACTAATCTCATTATAATCATTTGTGAATTGGATAGCTTCTTTGGCAGAAGCACTATCACTTTCAAGAGTGAGTGTAACGAGTTCCTGTCGTGTTTTGTGGTCCATCGCTTCAAGGTTATCCAAGTATCGACCGAATTCCTCGGAAGAAATTTCGTCTTCACCGATGAGTTCTGCAAGCCGGTACGACCAGATGCGAGACTCACCAACGCTAAGACCCCCATCAGCCATCGTCCGCCGCGTGTCCATCATCTGCGACACATCGTCGCTATCAGCCTCTTCAACGAACTTGACTCCACGATCACCAAGACGTGCCGTGACTCGTCCGATAAACCGCTGAGTATCTGGCGAGTAGCTCTCAACTTTGGCTAATGTTCCGACTTTCGCATCACCGAGTTTCTGACGAACGTCGTATTTCGCACTCGCCGTTTTCACGCCCGACAGAACTCGCCGTCCACTCTTTCTGCTCAAGTGTGCGCTACCTTTTGCAACCCTCGCGCCCAACTTGAACGTCACCCGCTTTCCTTTCCCAATAGTCCGGTCTTCGACCGCGTCCAGATACTTACTTGCCGTCGTCAACCGACCATTCCGGTCGAGTGTATCGACGATGTTCCCGAACCTCTTGGTGTTCTTCGCGGCTTTCGTCGCCTGACCCCCGACCACCATCGACACGAGCGCGTAGGAAATATACCCTCCGTACCACGCCTCGCGGTACTCCGTATACAACTTTTCTTGTGTATCTTCGTCGTAGGGATTGTTGCGCTTCTGGTTCTCCTCAATTTGCTTCGGGAACGCCTTGATGAGATCATCGAGGAGTCCGAGATTCCGAAGGAGAGTGACGACCTGCGTGATAGAATCGAGGAAACTGAACGGGTTTTCGGCGACGGCCCTCACCGTTTCGACAGTACTACCTGCGCCCGTCGAGAACCCGGAGAGATACCCAAAAGTGGCCGCAGTCTCTTTTCCGTAGATGTCGTCCGAGCCGAGTTCGTCGGCAACTTCCCCGTAGAAGTTCGTGCGCTCCAGCGCGACAACTTGCCGGGTGTTGTCGTTGCCGTCAGTCGCCTTCACGTCGACAGTCGTTCCACCGAGTGCGCTGTCGATAGATTCGATGGGACCAGTAGTGAAATCTTCCGTGTCACTCACACCGTCTGGTGCGTCCGAGAACGTGGAATCTATCTTCGTCTCGCCTTCCTTGACGTATTGGACTCTCGTTACACCGCTCGGGTCACTCGCACTATACCCGATGCGATACGTCGTCTCGGGTGGAATCGCTGTCGTCTCGAAAATCGCCTGCAGGATGCTGATTTCCGGGCCTTGGTAGTCGTGGAGCGTCGGATCGGTATCGTAGTCAAGTTCGTCGCCGTCAGGAATCCCATCGTCGTCGGTGTCTATCCGCGATGGGTCAGTTCCGAGTTCGAGTTCCTTCCCGTCTGGAAGTCCATCGTCGTCGGAGTCCGCCAGCATCGGATCAGTTCTGAACGTCCGCGAGGTAAGGTGGTTTCCGGGGTCGCTATCGTCGTCGTAAAGAGCCGCAAGGAACTCCTTCGAGTCCTCGCTCGACTTCGTATATCTGACAGTCCGCTTTTCGTTCGTTTCCTCGTAGTCGTCAAGTCCATCACCGTCAGAGTCCACCTCGGTCGGGTCGCTCTCCAACTCGAAATACCCGCCATCCACGTAGTGGGCGATGTGATCCGCAACTTCTTTCCCGTCTGAAATCCCGTCACCATCGGTGTCAGCATCGTACGGGTCGGTGTACACTCGGTCGCCATCACCGGTCTTGATACCCAACTTCTCCAACTCGTTCGTCAGGCCGTCGCCGTCGCTATCGCGCTTCGTCTCGACGTCGAGATACGGCAGGCTCGCGCCAGCAAGATTCTCCTTGTGTATCCAAACTTCTACCGTGCCGCCCGTCGGATTCTCGAACCTCTCGTCGATGTAGGTACTCCCGAACTTCCGCTCGCCGTCTTTGCCGTTGAGTTCGAGGACTCGACGCGTCTCACCACCGACTCGAACCGCGACGGTGACGCTCGCGTTGCTCTCCTCGGCGAACGCCGAGACTGGCCCTGTCACGGTCAGTTCGACTGTATCGGCGGGTATCGTCAGCGACTTACTGAGATTAGCAGAGTCGAGCGATGGCGGCGGAGACGGCGTCGATGAACCGTCATCGTCGTCGCTCTCGTTGTTGTCATCGTCGTCACTTTCGTCACCGTCGTCGTCACCACCGCTTCCGTTCCCCGGACAGTCGCCGGGATCAAACTCCTGTCTTATAATCGGCCCACTGCACTCGGCATCGGCCTCGTCGGAGAAGAACGCCGAGGAGTTCTGGCCGACTACCACCCGACCCTCGCCGGTCGAACAGTCGCCAGTGCAGTTCCAGCCGCCGAGGTCCGCGAACGACTCGTTCAGCGCGAACCGCGGTTTCGGCTTGGCCCGCGACTCCATGTACGCCTGCCACTCGCTTTTGTTCAACACCACGAACGTCGAGAAGTGCGGCGTCGTTCCTGTTACCGAGTCGTTCTCGGCATCCACCTCTGAGGGAAGTTTGCGGTACGTCTGGAGTTTCGGGTCGTAGGTGTAGACCGCCAGCGCCGACTCGTTTTCGACCTGCGTCTCGTCGTAGTCGATCGAGAGGTTCGCCTCCTCAAACTCGGCATCGGCCTCGAAGTTCAGAACCGCGGATGCCGAGGCGTTCGAGACGGTCTCGGTCTGAATCTGGTCGTTCGTCTCGTTCTGAATCGTGACGGTGTCGGCGACGTTGCCTTTGCCCGAGATGTTGACCGCCGCGCCCACCGTCTCGTTTTTCGTCTCCGTCGAGAACGTCTCGTTGCCGTCCAGCACCCCGTCTCCGTCGGTGTCGGCCACGGTTGGGTCCGTTCCGACCTCGTACTCGTCGGGGTCTGTGAGGCCGTCGCTATCGGTGTCGGGCGCGAGCGAGTCCGTCCCGTTCGCCAACTCCTCCGAGTCGTTCAGTCCGTCGAGGTCGGTGTCGGCCCGGACGGGGTTCGTACTCGCGTTCTGTTCACGGAGGTTCGACAGCGTGTCGTTATCCAAGTCCTCCGCGGCGTCTGAGACGGAATCGTTGTCGGTATCGTTGTTTGCGGGATTGATGCCTTGGAACTGTAATTCGAAGCCGTCGAGCAGACGGTCGCCATCGGTATCGTTGGCGAGTGGGTCGAGGCCGAAGCGGTAGGCCTCGTAGACGGTTTCGCCGTCGTTGTCGAGGTCCTCCGCGCCGTCCCTAACGTTGTTCGCAGACTCGTTTCGAGCAGTCTGGGTCGCGTTGCTGTCGGGATTGAGTGGGTCGGTCCCGATAACGTTCTCTTCGTAGGTGTCGGGCAGACCGTCACCGTCTAGGAGCAAACGACCTTCGCCAGTTGTCGCGTTCGCGTCTGGAGAGTCGGGTGCCCAGCGCCGATTCGGGTCGGTCGCCCTGACCTCGATGGTATTGATTTGCTGAGTTAGCGTGAGGTTAGTCTGGAAGGTGGCGACCTTGCCGGGCGTCGTCTCGGGCGTGGCATTCACGTCCAGCGCAAGCGTGCGGTTCGCGCCGTTCAGCGAAACGACCGCGGTGAGTTCGTGGCCGCGAACGTCGAACACTCGGCCCCGGAGTTCGTAGGTGATGTTCTCCTCGACTGCGGATTCATTGAACGAGACGTTTCGCTCGCGGAGCGTCTCCCGGACGCGCTCGGCGTCGGCGATGGCGGTCGCGGCGAGTTGTTCGTCGGAGCGCACGAGGAGTTTCGTGACGTTCGGCGCGAACTGCGGCGGGGTGCTGGCTTCTTTGTCGTGTTCGAAGAGGACTGCCGATGTGGTGCGGTTCGCGTCAAAGACGTGCTGGAGAGACTTGTTGAGGGCTTTGAGCGCGGCGGTTCGGTGGCGCTCGGCCGACCGACCCGGCCCGTAGAAGTCGGCCTGTTGGAGCGCGGCGATGGCGGCGAGGCGGTAGTCGGCGGCCGAGGCCTCATCTTGGACGGTGACGTTGACCGAGGCGTTAGCGAGGGGCTTGCTCTTGTTGGCGAGCGCCGAGCGATTGTGCGCGACGCTTGGCGGCGTCTCCGGGTTCTGCGCCCACTCAGGTGGACCGCGGTCTTCGGGCGGCCCCGCATCTTCGGGTGGGCCGCCGCCGCGGTCCTCTGGTGGGCCTCGGTCTTCAGGTGGCCCTTGCGTCTTGTTCCCCGGCGGTCCCGGATCTTCGGGCGGGCCTCGCGTTTTGTTGCCCGGTGGACCGGGGTCTTCAGGTGGCCCTTGCGTCTTATTTCCGGGTGGGTCTTGCGTTTTGTTCTCGGGCGGGCCCTGCGTTTTGTTGCGGGTGGTCGTTGGCGGGCCTTTTGGTGGTTTTGCAGTGGTGGTTTCGGGCGGTGTCGTGGTGGCTGTAGTCGCCGTCTGCGAGGTGTTTTTGCCCTTTCCGTTGCCGTTCCCATTTCCGTTGCCTGCGCCGAGTATCGCGGGAAATCCGTCGAACTCGGCGAGGGAATTCGTAACCGAGTCGGTGAGTGAACTGTCGGTCTGCGAGTGGTTCGGCGGGGAGAGAGTGGCGCTGGCAGGAGTAAGTGTGGGGTCGAGGTCGTCGATGATACTCGAATCGAACGACTCGTGATTCGAGAGGCACAGGAAATACAGGAGACGGACGACGAGTGAACTTCCTCGGGACTCCACCCCAAGGCAGTGCATGAAGTATCGCTCTAATCAACTCGCTCGTGTACATACCAGTCCTTATCCCGCGTCAGCGTCTCTGTTTAGTGTGGTCCTCTCTACCGTTTCGTTGGCAGTCCAGGGTCTCGGCTTCCCGTCAGTAACGGCCGAGATGCTCGTCGTCTTCGCCCTCATTCTGCTCGCGCTCGTGTTGTTCGCCACTGAGTGGTTTCCAATCGACGTCACCGCCATCTTGGTAATGGTGTTGTTGATGGTACTCGAACCGTGGACACAGATCTCTCCACGAGAGGGAATCTCGGGATTTGCGAATCCAGCCACGATCACCGTCCTTGCGATGCTCATCCTGAGTACGGGAATCAATCGAACCGGCATCGTCCAGTTGCTCGGTCGGAAGATGGCCGCGTTCGCGGGGGCCAACCGATCCAAGCAACTCGCGGCGACGATTGGCATCACCGGCCCCATCTCGGGCCTCGTCAACAACACGCCGGTCGTCGCGATTCTGGTCCCGGTGATTAACGACCTCGCACACAACGGGAAGACCTCACCGTCGAAATTACTGATGCCGCTGTCGTTCGCCTCGATGCTCGGCGGCACGTTGACACTCATCGGGACGTCGACGAACATCCTCGCGAGCGATATCGCAGCCCAACTCGGGGCGGAGTCTCCCGAACTTGGTCTGCACGCATTCGGGATGTTCGAGTTCACCAAACTCGGTCTCGTCGTGTTCGCGGTCGGCTCCCTCTATCTGATGACGGTTGGCGTTCGACTGCTCCCCGAACGGATTCCCGCCGACGAGGACCTCGTCGAAGAGTACGCCCTCCAAGAGTACCTCGCAGACGTCGCCGTGCCAGCGAACTCGTCGTTGATCGGGCAGACAGTCGAGGAGGCACTGGGAGACAACGAACTCGACATCGACGTGTTACAGCTGATCCGATACGGTGAGCGCTTTTCAGAACCGCTCGCTCGTAAGGAGATCCGCGAGAGCGACACGCTCCGACTCAGGACGAACCGGGAGACACTCGAACGAATCATGGACACGGAAGGCCTCACATTGTCTGGCGGTCCACGAACCGAAGACGACCTGCACCCCGGTGAGGAAGAACCGGTCCTCGTCGAGGTCGTTATCCCGTCGGGGTCGTTCCTCGTCGGCGAAACCCTCGCGAGTTCAACCTTCCGACAGCGCTACGACGCGAACGTCCTCGCCTTTCGAACCCGTGGTGACGTCGTCCGCGACCGATTCGAGGACATCCGTATCCGGGTCGGTGACACGCTCCTCGTGCAGGCACCGCCCGACAGTCTCACCCGCCTCGTCGAGAACGAGGACTTCATCGTCGCCCACGAGTTCGACGAGGTGACCTATCGGAGCGACAAGATTCCCTTCGCGGTCGGAATCATCGCCGGCGTCGTCGCACTCCCCGCACTGAACATTCTCCCAATCGTCGTCTCTGCGTTAGCAGGGGTCGTGGCGATGGTCTTCACTGGCGTCCTGAAACCGACCGAACTCTACTCGTCGGTCGAGTGGAACGTGATCTTCCTGCTCGCAGGCGTCATCCCGCTCGGTATCGCCCTGCAACAAACCGGGGCTGCGGCGCTACTCGGCGATGCCGTGGCTTCGACAGCGGTATTCCTGCCGCCAATCGGGGTCCTCTGGGTGTTCTACCTCGCGACCGGGTTGTTGACGAGCGTCATCAGTAATAATGCGAGCGTCGTGTTGATGATTCCGGTGGCTGCCAGCGCGGCCCAGTCGATCGGTGCGAACGCGTTCGCGTTCGTGCTCGCCGTGACGTTCGCCGCCTCGACGGCGTTCATGACGCCGGTCGGCTACCAGACGAACCTCTTTGTCTACGGGCCCGGCGGGTACACGTTCTCGGACTTCATTCGCGTCGGTGCGCCGTTACAGTTGCTCCTGTCGGTGGTCACCGTCCTCGGGATCGCGTTCTTCTGGGGAGTGTGAAATCCACAGATTCTGATTCCAGAGCGTTCTCTTCACCGTGTGACTACTCGTCTGTTATGACGTGCGGATCGTTCATCTGCACCGAATAGACGCGTTCTCTCGGGATGTACGTGAACTCATCGTCGCCGTGATGAATCTGCCAGTGGTCCTCCCGATAGTTCAGTTGCTCGTCGTCGACATCCTCCGAGACAGTGTCATCAACGCCTCGGTAGACAATTATTGCCATGACCTATTGTAGTTCGGTCAGGTGCATAACGTGGAGGGCCACCTTCACTAGAGAGCGTCGTGAATTGAAGCGTTCCTTCCGCCGACTGAGAAGCCATTGCTCCCGTCATACTCTGTTCAAGAGCGCGTGTCACGAGTCTACTATCATAGATCCTGCGGATAGCAATCGAACGGTCAGCTGTGTACCTAACGTAGACTCGTCGTCATCGTACTTGTCGCTCTGGTCCACCGTAGGAACGTTGATTGACCTGTCCGTCCCTCTAGAACTATGGCCGAGTTCCCAGACGAACGCCAACTCGTACTACGGGCGCGTTCCCAGTTGGACCAGTGGATTCGTCATCACGATAGACGAAACGACGTCCAGAGGACCACCGAACGACGACACGTCGAAGCGCTCATCCCGGTTCCACTCGGAACTTGAAGTATGGAAAGGGTAACGGTCACGCGGAATATCGAAGCATCTCCCGAGGCCCTCAAAGAACGTATCGAGGACGTGGAACCGTTCATGCGTTCCGCGGGATTCGACGAGGTGGAAGTAGAGGGCGATACCATCCACCTCGCAAACGCGGTGGGACTGTTCTTCGAAATCGAGTTGACGCTCGAAATCGTCGAGGACGACGACGCAATCCTCGCGTACGAACAGCGAGACGGTATCTTCGAGGAGATGACGACGAGGTACACCCTGCGAGAACACGACGGGCAGACGACGGTGAGGGCGACGACGGAGTTCGCAATCGACGTGGCGTACCTCGGACCCGCGTTCGACGCGACGGTCGTCACGCGCCAGCGCCGGGTAGAGCTAACTAAACAATTCGATTACCTCGAATCTGAATTGTGAGAGAAACATAATTATTTTGTAAAAGATTGTAGACGAGTCTGAAGCGCGAGCGACCGACTTCGCGGGCCAGCAGGCGAGACGGACGGTCAGACGCCGAGGCGGAAGATGCCGGTCGCGGCCTTTAGTCCAATATCGCGGAGTCGAGGACTCAGCGTCGGAAAGGCGAGGACTCATCTCATCATTGGGAAGCCAAGCACTGCGCGCGGAGCGGGGCCTCCGAAAGCGGCCGACAGCGACTCACGCCACCGTCAAGAACTTGTGTATGTACTCGAACCAACGGTATGGAGACGACCGTTCTCGTCGTCGGTGGCGGTGCGACCGGGGCCGGAGTCGCCCGTGACCTCGCGCTTCGCGGCGTAGACGTCACGCTCGTTGACCGAGGAGGCCTCGCCAGCGGAACGTCCGGCCGCTCGCACGGACTGTTGCACAGCGGCGCACGCTACGCCGAGGCCGACCGAATCGGGGCCGAGGAGTGCATCCGGGAGAATCGCGTCCTCAAGCGAATCGCCGGAGAGTGCGTCCGCGACACCGGCGGGTTGTTCGTCCAACTCGCCGGCGACGACCCCGCGTACTTCGAGGAGAAGCGCGAGGCCTGCGAGGAGGTCGGTATTCCCACGACTCTCCTCGACGGCGACGACGCCAGAGCGGTCGTCCCCGACCTCTCGGAGAGCGTCGAGCGTGCGCTCCGGGTCCCCGACGCCGTGGTCTACCCCTCCCGACTGGTCGCCGCCAACGCGGCCGACGCCCGCGACCACGGCGGGCAAATCCACCCCCACGCACCGGTCGAGGGGATGACCGTGGACGACGGGAAAATCGCCGCGGTGAAGGTCGGCGGGTCGATAGACGGCCGAATCGAACCCGAGTTCGTCGTCAACGCGACCGGCGCGTGGGCCGAGAAGGTCGCCGCGATGGCGGGCGTCGGCGTCGAGATGCGACCGACGCGAGGCGTGATGGTTTCGGTCGAGTACGACGGTCTCGGCCCGGTCCTGAACCGATGTCGCGCGCCGGACGACGGCGACATCGTGGTACCCCACGACTCGGAGGTCGTCCTCGGAACCACCAGCGTCGAAGTCGCGGACCCTGACGACTACGCGACCGAATCGTGGGAAGTCTCGGAGACGGTCGCCGAGTGCGCTGTGATGCTCCCGCCGGTCGCCGACGCGCCGGACGTTCGGACGTGGTGGGGCGTCAGGCCGCTGTACGGTCCCGACGAGAGAGAGCGGCAGGACTCAGATGGGGAGACTTCCGGCGGGCGCGGCATCTCGCGGGGCTTTTTCGTCCTCGACCACGCCGACGAGGGCGTCGAGAACTTCGCCAGCGTCGTCGGCGGGAAGTTGACGACCTACCGCCAGATGGCGGAAGCGACCGCGAATCTCGTCTGCGACCGACTGGGCGTCACCGCCGAGTGTTCGACCGCGGACCGGCGACTCCTCGGCGCGGACGACCCCGAGCGACTCGATTCCCTTGTCGCCGAGTTCGACGGGCAGGGCGAGACGGACGCCGACGTGGTTGTCGATTCCACGCCGTGAGACCGTTCGCTGACCCACGGCCTCGGTGGGTCGCACACCTCGTTTCCAGTGAAACGGACGGCGTGGTTCCAGTGAAACCGAGCAGGTGCTGGTCGAAAAACGCCTGCGGTGGGGTTACTCGTCGCCGAGGACGGCCATCACGACTGCGGGGTCCTCGACCAAGCGGTGTTCAGTGTAGTTTCCGTCCGCGCTCCCGCCGCTCCGGTCGGCCTGTTCGATAACGTCCAAGAACGCGTGTTCTCTGAGGAGGTCCCGGACGCGCCGCGCCGACAGCGGGTCGGTCCCCGCTCGGTCACAGATTCGCTCGTAGGCTTGATAGACCCGAGAGGTCCGATACGCGTCGTCGTCGTGTTTCATCGAGAGCATTGCGAGGGCGCGCAGGGTCCGCTTCGAGTGGGGCGTCGCGCCGCGGATGAGTTCCCGGAACCGGTCGTTCTCGGCCCGGTCGCGCGCCTGTTCGACGTACTCCTCGCGGACCTTCGCGTCGCCTTCCGACTGGGCGATTTCGCCGGCGTACCGCAGGATGTCGATGGCCTTCCGAGCGTCGCCGTGTTCTTGGGCGGCTTGGGCCGCCGCGAGGGGAATGGTTCCCGGTTCGAGGACGTCCTCTTTGAACGCGTCGTCGCGGGCGGCCATGATGTCGCGCAATTGGTTGGCGTTGTACGGTGGGAAGACAAACTCTCGTTCGCAGAGGCTAGATTTGACGCGCTCGTCCATCCGGTCTTTGTACTTGATTTTGTTGCTGATGCCGATGGTCCCGAGTTTACAGTGGTCGAGTTTCCCGGCCTCGCCGGCACGCGAGAGTTGCATCAGAATCTCGTCGTTCTCGAGTTTGTCGATTTCGTCCAGCATGATGATTACGACGTCGTATTCGGCGTCGAGGATTCGCCAGAGGCGTTTGTAGTACGTCGAGGTCGAGATGCCTTTGTCGGGGATGGAGATGTCGGTCGCTGGCGTATTGACCTCGCTGGCGATGGTCTGGACGGCTTGCGTCTCGGTGGTGTCTTGGGCACAATCGACGTAGGCGCGGCCGACGGCGACGCCTTCCGAGTCGGCCTCGCGGACGAGCTGGCGGGAGACGTGCTTGGCGCAGAGCGATTTGCCCGTACCGGTCTTCCCGTAGAGGAGGACGTTGCTCGGGGATTGGGCAAAGAGGGCAGGGTTGAGTGCGTTAGCGAGCGACTGAATCTCGTCGTCCCGGCCGACGATTCGACCGTCGTCGGGGAGGTGGTTGATTTCGAGGAGTTCCTTGTCGGCGAAGATGGGGTCGTCTCTGGAAAAGAGACTGTCGTTGGTGTCGCTCATCGACACCACGTTTCCAGTGAAAATCACTTAGTCCTGTCGCTGGGAGGTTTACCGCTCCAATTCTCGACGGGGGTGCTGTTCGATTGGTGAGACACACACACCACGTTTCCAGTGAAAGCGGTTTTTGGAGGGGTGGGGTGCAGACGAAGCGGGGGTCGAAGATTCGATAATGGTTGATTATCGGACCTTTGATGACGGGGTTCGATAGTAGTCGATGTCGATTCGATAGTAGTCGATGTCGGGATTTGGTACTGGGGTTCGATAGTTTTCGACGCCGAGAGCCGTTTGAAACACGGTGTCTCCTCAAGACGTAGTAAACGGTACCGAGACGCAGAATATTGGACCGAGACACAGAACAACCTCGTCTGGCTGAGTCGGGCGAGAGTGTCACTGAATCGGGCGAGAGTGTCACTGAATCGGGCGAGAGTGTCACTGAGTCGGGGCCAAGTCAGACAAGAGTTTTGCTGAATCGGAGGAGAGTACTTGTCGAACAGACGGAAGAACCGCTGAAACCACCGTTTCGAGTGAAACGAGCTGTAGCAGAGCTACAGCTATAGGAAATTAAAATCTATTCAATGGACTTTGACGAAAGACAGAATAATAAATCTATGGGAATAGTACGACAAATAGACGCAACTGACCACCGCTCAACCCCGCTACCCACTACCTCTCCCACCCACTACCTCTCCTACCCACTACCCCTCCCACCCACTACTCACGCGTTTCACTGGAAACGTGGTGTGTGTCCGACCCGGTATTTGGTTCCCCACAACCTCCAACGTTTCCGTCACCCCGTCACTTTCGTTACCTCCCTCGCCTTCATCGACCTATCTTCTCCGTCGTCCCTATCGTTCCGCTGTTCTCGTTGCCTCGTCTCTGTCGGCCCACCGTCCCTATCTCCCCACCGTCCCTGTCAGCCCGCCGTTCCTATCTCCCCACCGTCCCTGTCAGCCCGCCGTTCCTATCTCCCCGCCCTCCCCGTCCCCCACCATCCTTCCCGTTTCACTGGAAACGTGGTGTGTGTCTCTGAGAAAATATCGACAAACATCACTCACGATAGAACCGACCTCGGCGAAAAACGCTAGTTCGATAATCGCAATCAACCGCACACCGGTCGCAATCAACCCGAACGTTCACCGAGATTGGAACGTTCACCGAGATTGGAACGTTCACCGAGATTGGAACGTTCACAGAAACTGATGCACATCCGGCCCTGCGACGAATACCGGTCGTCCGAGCCTCAGTAGATGCCCATCGCTTCGATTTGCTCTTGGTACCGGTTGCGAATCGTCACCTCGGTCACCTGTGCGACCTCGGCGACCTCGCGCTGAGTTTTCTTCTCGTTACAGAGGAGCGACGCGGCGTAGATTGCCGCCGCGGCGTAGCCGGTTGGCGACTTGCCCGACAGCAGGCCCTGTTCTGCGGTCTCGTCGATAATCTGGTTGGCCTGCATCTTGACCTCCTCGCTCACGCCGAGTTCGGAACTGAACCGGGGCACGTACTCCTTGGGGTCTACCGGTTCCATCTCGAGGCTCAACTCCTTGGCGACGTACCGGTAGGTCCGCCCGATTTCCTTGCGTTCGACTCGGGAGACCTCCGAGACCTCCTCGAGGCTTCGGGGGATGCCCTCTTGGCGACACCCGGCGTAGAGACAACTCGTCGCAACCCCTTCGATGGAGCGTCCGCGGATGAGGTCCTCCTTGAGCGCCCGCCGGTAGATGACCGACGAGACCTCTCGGACCGACCGCGGGACCCCGAGTGCCGAGGCCATCCGGTCGATTTCCGAGAGCGCGAACTGGAGGTTGCGCTCGCCCGCGTCCTTGGTTCGGATGCGCTCCTGCCACTTGCGCAGGCGGTGCATCTGGCTTCGCTTCTTCGAGGAGATAGACCGGCCGTAGGCGTCCTTGTCCTTCCAGTCGATTTGCGTCGTCAACCCCTTGTCGTGCATCGTCTGGGTCGTCGGCGCGCCGACCCGACTCTTGTTCTGTCGTTCGTTGTGATTGAACGCGCGCCACTCCGGCCCGCGGTCGATAGTCTGTTCCTCGATGACGAGCCCGCAGTCCTCGCAGACGATTTCGTTACTGTCGCCGCTGGTAACGAGGTTGTCTGACTCGCATTCCGGGCACTGCTGGCCCTCTTTCTCGTCTTCTTGCGCTTCTTTCGCTTCTTGCGTACCGTCCCGTTCGCGCTGGCGATTTGGCCGGACCATCGAGTGAGTCATACCTAAGAGTTTGATTGTCTAATAAGCATGGTTCTGCGCGAGCGAGAATCGAGGCCGAAACGACCGGTCGCCGGGCGGTCGAAAATCCCGGTACGCCATCGGCAATACTCGATAGCGAGCGCCCAGCGACCAACGACACGGGCGAATAGACGAACGAAACGGACGAATAGACGAACAAGACGGACCAATAGTTGTCAGAATTTGGGAACGTCCCGAGGGTTTAACATCGACAACGGATTTTTTCGTCGTATGGAGACGGTGGAGAACAACGAGTCACGACGAGTGGCCTGCCTCGCGTCGCCGGGCATCACCGCCGGTGGAAGCGCACGGAAGGGCGTTACCGTCGGTGAAAGCGCACAGAACCCGGAGTACCACACCCGAGACAGCAACCGACGCGAAGGGTACCACACCCGAGACAGCAACCGACGCGAAGGCGATGAGTAGCCAGAATCGCGCCCCCGAGGCCGAACTCGGCCTGCTCGACGCCACCATGATAGGGATGGGGGCGATGATTGGCGCGGGCATCTTCGTCCTGACGGGACTGGCCGCGGAAATCGCCGGCCCGGCCGCGATTCTGGTGTTCGCGCTCAACGGCGTCGTCACCGCGTTCACCGGTCTCTCGTACGCCGAACTCGCCGCGTCGATTCCCAAGAGCGGCGGCGGGTACGCCTTCGTCCGGGAGGTATTCGACGACCTCTCGTCGTTCGTCATGGGGTGGATGCTCTGGTTCGCCTACATGATTGCCGGTGGACTCTACGCGCTTGGCTTCGCCCCGAACTTCCTCGAACTCCTCCACGTCTACGGTATGGTCCCGCCGCCGGAACAGGTCCAAGCGGTCGCGCTCCCCCTCGTGGACGCCGCGCTCCCGGTAGCGGTTCTGCTGGCGTTCGCGGCGGTCCTCCTGCTCGTGGCGGTCAACGCCGTCTCGACTGCCGCCAGCGGGAGCGTCGAGACGATTTTCACCGCGGTCAAGGTCTCGATTCTCGTCGTGTTCGTCGCGTTCGGTGCGGTTTCGCCGATGTTCTCGACCGCCGAGTTCCAGCCGCTGTTCCCGCAGGACGGAGGCGCGCTCGCCGTCCTCCCGGCGATGGGCCTGACGTTCATCGCGTTCGAGGGCTACGACCTCATCACCACCGTCACCGAGGAGGTCGAGAATCCTCGCGAGAACATCCCGAAAGCCATCTTCGTGAGTCTGGGCGCGACCGTGGTGGTCTATCTGGCCGTGGTGTCGGTCGCAATCGGGACTCTCGGCGCGGACGGACTCGCAGAGGCGGGCGAGGCCGGCATCGCGCAGGCGGCGACCGAGTTCATGCCGACCGGGATTCCCGTCATCCAGAATGGCGGCGCGGTCATCGTCTTCGGGGCGGTGTTCTCGACGCTGACGGCGCTCAACGCGGTCGTCATCGCCTCGTCGCGGGTCGCGTTCTCGATGGGGCGAGAGGGCCAACTGGTGTCGTCTATCGGACAGATTCACCACAAGTACGGCACCCCGTTCGTCGCCATCCTCGCCAGCGCGGTGGTGATGTTGGGGTCGGTCGCGCTCCCGACCAAGAGCGCCGGCAACATGTCGAGTCTGTTCTTCCTGCTGTCGTTCGTCGTGGTCAACGTGGCGGTGATACGACTCCGGCGAGAGCGCCCGAACATGCACCGCCCCTACGAAATTCCGTTCTATCCCGTCCCGCCCGCGCTGGGTATTCTGCTCAATCTGGTCCTGACGGGCGTACTTGTCGAGTACCTGATTCGGACCGACCCGCTGGCGCTGGGCCTCAGCGTCGGGTGGATTCTCCTCGGCGGTCTCACCTACCTCGCGCTCGACCGATTCCGGTCCGGAAGCGACCGAGACGACGAGCAGACGACCGAACTTGACGTGACGCCAGAGTCAGATGATTGAAATTCGACGTGACGCCAGAGTCCGATGAGTGAACAACGACAGAAGCTGACATTCGACCCATGACGAAAGACCTCAAAGTAATCGTCGCTGGCGGCGGCCGCGTCGGGTTCCAGACGGCGGAACTCCTCGCGGACCGCGGCCACGACGTGACGATAATCGAACAGCGAACCGACATCGTGGAACAGATAGCCGACGAGTGGGTCGCCACGGTCATCGAGGGCGACGCGACCAACCCCGACATCATCGAGCAGGCCGGCGTCGAGGACGCCGACGCCATCGCGGCGCTGACGGGCGTCACGGGCCTGAATCTCGCGGTCTGCATGGCCGCCAAGGAACTGTCTCCGGGCATCCGGACCGTGGCGCGCATCGAACGCTCCGCGGGCGAGTCCTACACCCGATTCGTGGACGCGGTGGTCTTCCCCGAGCGCGCCGGTGCCCGACTCGCGGCGAACGAAATCGTCGGGAGCGACGTGCAGACGCTCTCGGACGTGACCGGCGCGCTCGACATCATGCTAATTCGGGTACACGAGGAGTCCCCGGCCGCCGGGAAGCGCCTCGCCGACGTTCGATTCCCGTCGGGTGCGCTGGTCGTCTCGGACGCTGACGGCGAGCGCATCGCCGGGAGCGACACCACCCTGACCGCGGGCAAGCGGTACGTCGTCGCGGTCGAACCCGCGGTGGCCGATGAGGTCATGAACCTCATGCGCGGGTGAACAACTCGCGCTCGACTCACGCCGACGACTTCGGAGTTGCGGACCGGTTGGCTACCCACGGCACCAGCACGTCCGCGAGTCGGTCGTGGGCCTCGGCGTAGGAGCGCGGCGCGGGCGAATCGCCGCGTTGCCCGCGGTAGGACCCGAACTGGGTGTGGTTCATCCCCCGAATCTCGCGGACGGTTGCGGTCGGCGGGAGGCGGGTGCGGGCCGCGCGGTAGTTCTCGCGGTCGAGAACCGTGTCGGCGCTCCCGGTGACGCTG
Source organism: Halorussus lipolyticus (assembly GCF_029338375.1). Taxonomy (NCBI): domain Archaea; kingdom Methanobacteriati; phylum Methanobacteriota; class Halobacteria; order Halobacteriales; family Haladaptataceae; genus Halorussus; species Halorussus lipolyticus. Next base: position 71,709 of record NZ_CP119807.1, read on the forward strand.
AGGACCGCTAACTCGTCGTCGCTCACGTTCGCGTTACAGTAGGAGGCGAACAGGACGAGGCCCCGCACGTCGTGGGAATCGGCGTACTGGCAGGCGGCCACGCCGCCCAGCGAGTGCCCGCCGACGAACCACGTCCGAACGGTGGGGTTATCTCGGCGAATCTGGTCGGCAGTCCCGGCGTCCAGCAGGGCGACGTTCAGGGGCATCTTCGGGACGAACACCGTGACGTTCGCTCGCGTCACCAGCGGAGCGAGGACGCCGTAGTAGGCGTCGGGAGCGACCCGAGCGCCGGGATAGAACACGAACCCGGTGGTTGCATCGGCGTCTGCCGGCGCGAGGACGTGGACGCCTCCGGTGGTCGTGACCGAGACGCGGGGGTCGTCCTCGACCGACTGAATCGAGGCGGGCGTCCCGTGATGCGGGAGCGAGAAGTAGACGACGCCACCGCCAACCGCGACGACCAGCAGGGCGACCACGACCAACGCGGCTTGCGTCAATCGGCGCATACCCGGACGTGGTGGGCAGGCCCCGAAAGCGTTGTCCGTTCGTCTCGGGTCGCTGGCAAAAAAGTCGAAAATCCTACAGCTGATGGCCGCAGGCGCAGTTGCCGATGCAGTAGGTGGTCCCCTCGTCGGAGAGTTCGACGCCGAGCGCAGACAGCGTTCCCAAGAGGTTCGCGGCGGCGTCCTCCTCGGGCCGGACCCTCGCGGCGGTCGCACCGTAGGGCTTCGCACCGACCGGAATCGTCGCGGCGACGCTCCGACTCGCGTGGTCCACGACCTTCACCTCGTCGTTCGTCTGGACCGACACGTAGAGGCGCTCACGGCTTGGTCCCCACGTCCCGGCGAACGCCGACCCGCCGAGGTCGAGGCGGTCGGTGATGACTCCCTCCCCGAGGTCGATGACCGAAATATCGTTCGACCCCGGCGTGAAGACGTAGCCGACCTCGGAGCCGGGACCGATTTCGCTCGTGAGCGGTCGCCGGCCGAGGCCGTCGTCGCCCGTCAGTCGCACTCGCTCGGTGGGGGCTGTGGGGTCGCTCACGTCCCAGATGCTCTCGGACCCGCCGCCCTCCTCGTTGTTCTCGACCAGCATGACCTCTCCGTCCCACCCTGCGGTCGCCATCCACGGCCGGGCGGTGTTTGCGTTCGCGCTCGGTTCGACTGGGACCTGCGTCACTATCTCGAAGGCGTCGATGTCGAGGACCGACAGCGTGTCGCCGAACAGGTCCGGGACGTAGGCGTAGTCGCCGTCGGAGTGCATCGTCACGTCGCACGGGCCGGGACCGTTTCGGCCGCCGCGTCCGTCCTCGTCCCTGCGGTCGAGTTCCGCCGTCACCTCGCCGAACGACGCCGAGGAGGGGTCGGCGTCGATGCGGTACTGAGCGTGGGCCGGTTCCCGCGCGCTGACGACGAGGTGGTTCCCGTCCGGCGTGAGTTCCTGCCAGTTGGCCCCCGAACCGGTCTCGACCGACGCGACTTCCGACAGCGACCCGACCGCGAACGCCCGGACTCCTCGGCCGACGTTGAGCCAGAGGGGGTCGTCCGGGGCGTCGGTAAGCCGCGGGGTGAACTGGTTCGACGGGAAGGAGGAGGTCGCACCCAGATGGGGCGTGGCCACCACCTCGTCGTCCTCGGCGTCGATGACGCTGACAGTCTTGTCGCCGGTGTTGAAGACGAAAATCGTCTCGCGCTCGGCGTCCGCTTCCGACTGGGCCGGCGCGGACGAACTGCCGGTACACCCGGCGGTGGCGGCGGCCCCCACAGCCATCGACCCCGACAGCAGGCGACGGCGCGAAACTCCGGGTTTCCGGGACTGCCGACCGCGATTCGGGTAGAGCGAGGAGGCCGCGGAGTCGTCGTCTGACATCGTTCTCCTCGGTACCACGTGACACAGTAGCATTAGCGTGCGGGTGGCGCTTGCGCCACCGACCACCGTGACCGGTGAGCGGCGAGACACTCCCGACGAGACGCCACCGACGAGGACGGACCGAACCGAGTAGGAATAGACATCCAATTATTTGTTTAATAAACTTCTACAATTCCGTAGAAATTGTGTAGTTGTGTTTAATCCCGGAACTCCTCGTGTTCGCTCCGGATGCCTGATTCGGACCCCGGCCCGGAGCGCGGGCGGTGGTGGCGGTACGGATGGTAGACGGTGGTGGCGGCCCAGAGAGCAGGCAGTGGTCCGGAGAGCAGGCGGCGTCGGTGACGAACGCCCCGAAACGCAGGGCCTATTACCGCCATCTCCGATACCTACGACACGACTTTCAGCGATGGCCCTGCACCCCACCTCCGAGACGACGCGACCTGTCACCCGACACTGCCGGGACCAGCAATATCGGGACCAACACTGCCGAGACCGCCACTACCGAAAAATCGACCGCGCGACCGAGAGCGCCAGATGACTTCGGACCGCCCCGCCGACGAGCGCCCGGCAGTCGAAACTCTCACCGAGGAGTGGAACGTCCGCGGCGCAACCCTCCTGCGAGCGAAGGGGAGTCTGGACGCGACCACCCGGTTCGAGCGCAACAACTCGCCCGCGGTCCTCGCGTCCGCACTCGACCGGGCGTCGCGGACGGTCCGAGAGACCCCGCCGAACCGGGACGGCTACGCCGTGCCGCTCCACGAACCCGGAACTCCCGTGACGACCGACGAGTACGTCCTCTGGCGGCCCGACTCCGAGCAAATCGGCTGGTACGACACCAGTTTCGGCATCGACGGGACGGTTCGGTTCGTCTCGGTCGAGGACGCCGCCGAGACCACCATCGGCGACCGACTCAAGTACTGGCACCCGGATTTGACCCCCGAGGCCGAGGAGCAACTCGAACGCTTCGAACTACCCGGTTCGGCGGTCGAACCCCAGTCCCGACTGTCGGACGACGAGCGCCGTGAGTTCTTCGAGGAGATGTACGAGTTCGTGAACGACGAGCGCGACGCCGAACAGCGCGCCAACCGGCAGAGACACGTCGAGACCGGTATCGAGACGCTGGTGGGGAATGGCCTCGCAGTGGGACCGTTCGTCTCGCTCGGGCGGGTGAGCCATCCCAACAGCGTCGGGCGATTCCAGTTTCAAATTACGGAGGGCGGTCGGCACGGCGGTCGGCAGAGCGGTCGAGACGGAAGCGACACGGACCTCTACCGAGACGAGGAGATATACCCGGATAGCGTCTTTCTCGTGGACACGCTGGACGACGCCGACCACTTCCCGCTGGCGGTGCGGACCACTTCGGTCGAAGGCTCCGTCCTGACGGTCAAAGCCGACAGGCGGTGTTCGCACAGTCCCTCGCTGGTCGAGGAGGCGCTGACCGGCGACGGCGAGTACTGGTTGACCCACTTGCTGAATCCGGTGCCCTTCGAGCGCCGGACCGAGGCGCTGGACCGGATACGCGACAACCAGTCGAAGCGCGACCTGCTGACCGGGAGTCGCCCCGCCGAGTTCTCTGCGGACCGCCTCTCGGTCCCGAGCGTCGAGATGGAACTCAACGAGTACCAACGGCAGGCGCTGAAGTGGGCCGACGACGCCGAGGACCTGCTGTGCATCCACGGCCCGCCGGGGACTGGCAAGACCCGGACGCTGACCGCCTACGTCCTCCACGCGGTCTGGCACGGCGATTCGGTCCTCGTGACCGCCCACTCGAATCAGGCCGTGGACAACCTGCTAGTGGGCGACAGCACGCTCGAAGAACCGGAACCCGGAACGCTCCACGAAGTCGCGTGCCGGGAGAGTGAGGGCGACGGGGGCGAGACGGACAGCATCAGCATCGCTCGCGTCGGCCACAACTCCACGAACGAGGTCGTCAAGCGAAATTACGAGAACCGGTCGGTCGCCGAGGCCGACGTGGTGGCGGCCACGACCAGCGGGTCTGCCCAGTTCGACACCGACCGCTTCGACGTGGGCGTGGTGGACGAGGCCACGCAGGCGAGTCGCCCCGCGACGGCCATCGTCCTCGACTGCTCGCGCAAACTGATTCTGTCGGGCGACCACAAGCAACTCCCGCCCTACAGCGCCGCCGAACCCGGCGCGGACGGGGCAACCAACGCAGACGACGAGACCGAGGACGAGCAGACTCACACCTCGCTGTTCGAGTACCTGCTGGAGCGATACGGCGACGACATCTCGGTCCTGTTGGGGTGTCAGTACCGGATGCACGACGACATCGCCCGGTTCCCCAACGAACAGTTCTACGGCGGGAATCTGGAGACCGCCGACCGAAATCGGAACTGGCAAATCGGCGACTTGGACCCCCTCGTCGGCATCGACGTGGGCGGCGAGGAGTACCGCGAATCCGGCGGCGACTCGCTCTACAATCCCCCGGAGGCCGAAGTGGTCGCGGAGGAAGTCCAAATCCTGACCGAGAACGGCGTCGCTCCCGAGGACGTCGGCGTCATCTCGATGTACCGCGGACAGGTCGGACAGATTCGCTCGCAACTGAACCGGGCCGGAATCGAGGACCCGGACCGAATCACGGTCGATACCGTGGACTCGTTTCAGGGCGGTGAGCGCGAGGCCGTCGTGGTCTCGTTCGTCCGGAGCAACGACGCGGGCAGTAGCGGGTTCCTCGAACTCCCCGACGAGGGGCCGCGCCGGTTGAACGTCGCGCTGACCAGAGCGCGCAAGCGCCTCGTCCTCGTCGGCGACTGGGAGACGCTCTCGCAGGTGGCCGACCACCGAACCCCGGAGAATAGCTGTGCGGGTCTCTACGACGACCTCCGGAAGCGATTGGCCCGAGACGGACTGCTGAAGTCCCACTGACCGCGGACGCTCTCGTCCTCGGAACTGCCGGACCATCCCGTCCAAAAAATATCATATTTTCAACTTTTATACGATGATATTTGCAAATACGATTAGTGCAATTTCGTGAGAGATTTTCTTAATACTCCTATTATACTTGCGTAGCCTTCCAACATCGTCGTTTATCTGTTTCCAACATTCGGTATTTCTAGTTGAAACTACCGTATGTCTCGGTCTCAAACCGCACAAAATAGAAAAAATTTATTGCGATATGAATTAAGGACTAAATAGCACATGGCAGACAATGACTCACCACTGGACGACAGCACGCTCAATCGGCGGGACTTCTTCGGCGGAGTCGGGGGACTCCTCGCGGCCGCCGCCTACTCGGCCAGCGTCCCCGAATCGGTCGCTGGGCAGGTCACGTCGGGCGATAGCGCCGACGTACAGACCGTAACCTCGCCCGACGGGTCCATCGAGGTCACGCTTGACGTCTCCTCGGGCGTCCCGAACTACAGCGTCGCGTTCGGCGGGACGACGTACATCGACTCCTCGCCCATCGGATTCAACTTCGCCGGGCAGGAGACGTTCGGCACCGGGATTACCGGGTCCGGGCCGGACATCACCGTCACGGGGAGCGAGACCGGGACTGCGACCGAAACGTGGACGCCCGAGTGGGGCGACTTCGATACGGTCTCGGAGGACTACGGCTACCTCACCCTCGGACTTGAGGAGACCAGCGGTCCGGGCCGGTCGGCAAACCTCCAAGTTCGAGTGTTCAACGACGGGTTCGGGTTCCGCGTCGTGTTCGACGACGAGTTCGGCGATTTCGTCGTCAGTTCCGAGAACACCGAGTTCAACTTCAGCGGGGACTACTCGTCGTGGTGGATTAAAAACGAGTTCGTCAACCCCCGGTTCGAGCAGGAGTACAACGAGTCGAACCTCAGCGATATTCCCGCCGGGTCACGAACCATCCGGCCGAACGACAACACCGTCCGAAACGGGGCGCATACGCCGGTGACGATGCAGGCCGGAGACGGCACCTATCTCAGCGTCCACGAGTCGAACCTCGACGATTACGCAACCATGTCGCTGGCCTCCCAGTCGGACAACGGCGGCAAGGAGATGGCCGTCGAACTCGCGCCGCTTCCGAGCGGAAACAAGGTCTCGGCGACCGCACCCCACGTCACGCCGTGGCGGACCGTCCAAATCGGGACGACGCCCGGCGACCTCGTGGAGTCCCAACTCGTGCCACTGCTGGCCGACGAGCGAGACGACTCGGTACTGCCGAGCGACGGAAGCGGCGGCGTCGATACGAGTTGGATTACCGCCCGGAAGTACATCGGCATCTGGTGGACGATGATAGCCGGGAGCGCGAAGTGGGAGTACAAGACCGACGCCGAGATTTCGAACAACGGCAACAACCCGGCCGAGTACATCCACGGTGCCAGAACCGAGCGGATGAAACGCTACCTCCGGTTCGCCAGCGAACACGGCATGGACAGCGTGCTGGTCGAAGGGTGGAACAAGGGCTGGGACACCTATCCCGGCGACGGGACCGGACTGGAGATGGGCGTCGGCGACTCCTACCCCGACTTCGACGTGCCCGCAGTCACCGACTACGGCGCGAACCTCTCGAACCCGGTCGAGATGACCATCCACAACGAGACGGCCGGGAACGTCGTCAACTACGAGGACGAGATTCGGAACAACGACATCTTCGGCGGGTACGAGAGCGAGGGCATTCGCTCCATCAAGAACGGCTACGTCTCGGACCCCGGCCTCGGCTTCGAGGGCGACGGTTCGACGGCCACCCACAACCAGCACTGCCAGACCGCGGTCAACCACCACCGGCTTGCGATTCGGGAGGCCGCCAAGGACCGCCAGATGCTCGAAATCCACGAGGGAATCAAGCCGACTGGAGAGATACGGACTTACCCGAACGTGGCGGCCCGAGAAGTCGTGAAAGCCCAAGAGTACGACGGGTTCAACGAACTCAGCACGAACGTCGGCCGGGACCACCACGTCCTCCTGCCGTTCACCCGGATGCTCGCCGGACCGACCAGCTATCAGCCCGGTATCTTCGACATCACGTTCAACGACAACTCCGACAGCCAGATTCAGACCACGCGAGCGAAGCAGTTGGCGATGTACCCGACCTACCTCGGGGGCCTTCAGATGGCGGCCGACCGCATCGAGGCCTACATCGACTCGTCGCTGTCGGTCGGCGAGTTCGTCCAAGCCCAAGCCGGTGACCTCGACGGGATGATTACCGCCGACAAGTGGCGCAACTGCTACGGCGGTCACTACGTGCCCGTAGACCCCAACCGCGAACCGGACGGCGCGACGGTCTCGTTCACGGTCGAGGACGTGCCGAGCGCCGGCACTTACGACCTCCACCTGCGGTACGCCTGCGACGCCGAGGAGAACGCCCAAGCCGTCAAAAACAACGGCGGTCCCGAGGCCACGCTGGTCGTCAACGGGTCGGAACGGACGATTACGCCGTCGTACACCGACTACTGGGACTCGTGGGAGATTCACACCGTCTCGGTGAACTTGGACGCCGGCGACAACACGATTGCAATCAAACTCGGGGCGAACGACGTTGGCGGGTTCAACCTCAACACGGTCGCGGTCAGCGAATCGGGTGCCGGTTCGCCGGTGTCCGCCGCCTTCGAGAACATCGACCCGAGCAGGGAGAACTACGACACGGTGCCGGAGTTCGACTTCATCGAGAACGTGCCCGCCGACTGGGACGAGACGCGCGTCCTCGATTCGGCCATCGGCGAGTACATCGTCGTGGCCCGGCGGTCGGGCGACGAGTGGTACGTCGGCGCGATGACCGACGACACGAGTCGGGACCTCAGCGTCTCCTTGGACTTCCTGTCGTCCCAGTCCGACGGGTGGGCCGTCACGGAGTACACCGACGCGCCCGGTACCGACGTGGATAACAACCCGACCGAGGTCACTATCAACGACTTCCTCGTCTCGGCCGGCGACACCCTACAGATTTCGATGGGTGCCGGCGGCGGGACTGCGATGCGACTTCGGCCCGCCGACTCGTCGGGGACTACGGTCGCAAGCCTTAGCGACGCCGCGGGCGACGATTCGGGTCCCGGTTCGTACACCTACCCGACAGATAGCTCGTTCCAAAACGGCGCGTTCGACCTGCGGTCGTTCGAGGTGGTCGAGACAGATTCGACCTACGACTTCCGGTTCGAGGTGGCGAACCTCTACGACGCCTACGACTCGGGCAACTTCTCGCCTCACTACTTCACGGTCTGGCTCCGCGACCCGTCGCTTTCGGGCGGTTCGACCGCGGAGAACGGCGACCTGAACGTCACCGCCGAGTTCGCCGACCCGTGGCACTACCGGGTCACGGCGAGCGGCTACGACACCAGCGTCTACGATGCTAGCGGGAACGACCTGAGCGCGCCGACGCTCGTGGTGAACCTTTCGGCGAACACGGCCACCGTTTCGGTCGATAAGAGCGTCCTGAGCGACGTGACCATCGCCGAGAGCGAAGTCGTGCCGGTCGTCGGGTCCGAGAACTACGGCGCATTCCGGAACGTCGGGGCCGACACGACCCAGTGGCAGTTCGGCGGTGCCAAGAACGGTGCCGAGGGCAACGCGCCCCGAATCATCGACCTCGTGACGCCCGAGGGCGTGAGTCAGTCCGACGCGCTGGCTTACGACGGGACGACGCTCGCGCAGTTGCCGTTCACGCCGCTGTAGGCGAGCGATTCCCGCCGCGCTCGGGCGGTCGGTCGGCGTCGCACCGAGCGCGTCGGACTCTCGCAAGCGCCTTCGAGACACCTAAATATTTCTTTACACCTTACTCTCCTGTCTTTCGAGAATCTTTACAATTGTTCTACCACCACCCGACGCGGCGTCCTCGCGCCCGCGGAGAACGACTCCGCGAACCCTTTACTCTCCGACCGCGTGGCTCCTCGTATGGAACCACCCGAGGACGTGCAACCGGAGGACAACCACGAGTACTGGGCCAATCGCTCCGACGAGTTCTCGCCGGGCTACTACGCCGAAATCGGCCAGAACGAGGTGACCGAAACCCTCTCTGCGGTCTTCGACCACTACGTGAACACCGACGCCGAAATCCTCGAAGTCGGTTGTAGCTCCGGTCGTCACCTCGCACACCTGCTGGACCGCGGGTACAAGAACCTGACCGGCATCGACATCAACGACGACTCTTTCGACGTGATGGAAGACCACTACCCCCGACTCGCCGAGACCGGAACCTTCCACACCGGCGCAATCGAGGACCTCGTGCCAGAGTTCGCGGACGGCGAGTTCGACGTGATTTACTCCGTCGAGACGCTTCAGCACGTCCACCCCGACAACAAGTGGGTGTTCGAGGAGTTAGCCCGCGTCTCCGCCGACCTGCTGATTACCGCCGAGAACGAGGGCAACAGTCCTCAGCGAGGCCGGGAAGGGTGCGAGGTAAGCATCGTCCACGACGATTTCCCGCTGTACCACCGCAACTGGAAGGACGAGTTCGCCGACCTGAACGCGGCCCAACTGCTCTGCGAACCCGGCAAGCGCGACACGGTGCGGGTGTTTCGGGTTCTCTGACCCCACTGCGGATTCGCTGTCACCGACAGGTCCGACACCCGAGACCGGTGGCGGTCACCCGAATCGGGTTCCGTGCGGTGAGTCGCTCTCCACAGCAGTCACACCGCACGTCGTCGGTCACTCCTGCACCGACCGCGTAGGGAGCGCGGAGGGTTTCGGACCGGCCGTCGTCGCGCACCGTCAGGTCGATTTCGCCACGCTCGTAGGTGACGACGGTTCCCGCGACGAGTTCGGTCGCTATCTCGACAGCGTGTCGGTCGTAGATTTCCCGGCGTTTCTCGGCGTACCCGCGCTCTCTCTCCCGGCGGGCCTCGTCGAGTGCTGTCTGCACGTCCTCCTTTTCGGCCTTGAGTTCTTGGCGTTCTTCGAGGACCGCCACCCGACGCTCGTCGGAGCGGACCCCCTCGGCCTCGGTCGCCACGTCCCGGAGGCGGTCGGCCAGCGAGCGCACTTCGTCTCGGAGTTCCTCGATGCGCTGTTCCCGGAGTCGGCGATACTCCTCGAACTCGGATTCGGCGGCGCGAGACGCCGACCGGCGGATGTCGTCTATCTCGTCCCGGACCGCTTCGAGTGCGGTTCGTTGCGCGGTGTCGGCGGCGTCGGCCAGTTTCTCGGTCGAAATCGGCGCGTCGTCGGTCTCGGTCGCTGTCGCCGCCCCGCGAGGAGGCCCCGATTGCAGTCCGTAGAACTCCTCGACCAGTAACTCCGCGACCCCCGGAAGCGGGTCCTCGGATTCGACGTCGAGCGCCACCGCCTCCAGCAACTGGGTCTGGTACTCGCTGACGGTCTCCACGTCGATTCGGACGAGCGCCCAGAGGCCCGTCCGGTCGTAGTACGGACTGAACGTCGCGTCCGCCACGTCGGCGCTACTCTCGGCGACCCACGAGGGGTACCGATAGTCGCCGTCGAGGAGGTCCTTCGTCAGGGCGACTCGACCCGCGGGAGCCATCTCGGCGGCCTCGGCGAGGAGTCGGCGGGCGAACTCGCTCTGTGGGGTCAGCGCCCGTTCCGACTCGTCGCTGGCCGGTCGGTCGGGGCCGACCGCGACCTCGAACTCCCGTTCGTCGGCGAAATCCACATCGACGTGCGCGGGCAAGTTCACCCGCCACCGGGCGTCCGATTCGCGGACCGACGCCCCGAGGCCCGTCAGGTACTCTCGGGCGAACGCCTCCAGCGCGGACTGGGTGACGGGATGGGCCGCGTCAGTCATCGCCCACCCCGAGGTCGAAACTCTCGAAGACGCCGGTGTTGAACCGCTCTACCTTCCGGGAGAGTTCGTGCTGTTCGCCGAGGTCTATCGCCATCTCCTCGAAGTCGTTTTCGAGTTCGACCTCGGAGTCGGCGGCGGTGAGACGCTCGAAAATCTGGTCTTCGAAGCTCGTGCCGGAGTCTTCGAGGCGCGTGAGGACGGTACTCAGTTCGCCGACCGTCTGCTGGAACAGGTCGATTTTGTGGTAGAGTTTGTCGAGGACGTACTCCTCGATGGTGTCTCTCAGTGCCATGTTGAAGACGTACACCTCGCGGTTCTGGCCGATTCGGTGGATGCGGCCGATTCGCTGTTCGACCGTCATCGGGTTCCACGGCAGGTCGTAGTTCACCATGACGTTGCAGAACTGGAGGTTGCGCCCCTCGTTCATCGCGTCGGTGGAGACGAGGACGCCGCCGTCGTCGCGGAAGGCCTCGATTATCTCCTCTTTCTCCTGACTCGAATGGCCGCCGTGGAAGGCGTGGGTCTCGTAGCCTCGTTCCGCCAGCGTTTCGACCACTCGGCGTTGGGTCGGCCGGAACTGGGTGAACACGATGACCCGACCCATCTCGACGTGTTCGCGGGCCTCCGCCACGATGTCGAGGAGTCGTCGTCGCTTCGTGACCGTCTCGATGTCGTCTATCCGGTCGAGAATCGCGTCCAACTTCTCGCGGTGGGCGGGGTCGGTCCGGTCGTCGAGTTGTTTGCGGACGGTGCCCTCCAGCGCGGCGGGGCTACTGACGACTTCCTTCTGGAGGAGCATCAAAACGAGTTTCTGCCCACTGCCGTCGTCGTAGGCGCTCCGAACGTAGTCCGAAACCGACTCGTAGAGGCCCAGCTCGGCGTCGGTGGGTTCGAAGCGTCGGGTGTCGATAACCCGGTCGGTGAAGTCGATGTCGGTGTCGTCGCGGCGGTTCCGAATCATCACCTGATTCAGTCGGTGCTGGAGTTCCTCGCGGTTGACCAGCGTCTCTTGGCCGTCGTCCACGAAGTAGCGGTGGAAGGTCTCCCGACTGCCGAACAGGCCGGGGCGCAACAGCGAGACGACGTTGTAGAGGTCCGTGAGTTCGTTCTGAATTGGAGTCGCGGTGAGGAAGAAGGCGTAGTCGTAGGTGAGACCATCGACCAGCGCGTACCGGTCGGTGTCCTCGTTTTTGACGTAGTGGGCCTCGTCCATCACCAGCACGTCCCAGTCCCGGCCGAGGACGGCGGCGCGGTGGCGGTCGCTCTTGGCGGTGTCGATACTGGCGATAACCCGGTCGTGGGCGTCGAACCCCTCGAACTCGCTGTCGTAGTTCGAGACGAACGGCAGGCCGAACTTCTCGCGGAGTTCGCCCTGCCACTGCTTGGCGAGTTGGGCGGGGGTCAAAATTAGCACCGAGTCGTCGGTCCGGCGGTAGTGCATCTCCTTGAGAATCATGCCGACTTCGATGGTCTTGCCCAGTCCTACCTCGTCGGCGAGGAGCGCCCGGCCGTCCATCTCGAACAGCGCGCGGTGGGCGGCGTCCACCTGATGTTCGAGGAGTTTGACCTCCTCGTCGTCCACGCTGGCGAGCGACCGGAGTTCGGCGTCGGGTTGGCCCGCGAGGAGGCGGTTGGCGACGACGGACTGGCGGTGGAAGGACAAGTCCGGCGTCCCGGCGTCGGCGTCCGCCACCACCGGGTCGGGGTCGTGGTGCGTGACCTCGACGGAAACGAGGTCTGGGTCGTCCATAGTAGCAGGCAATCGCCTACCTGTCAAATAGGTTGTGCAGTACGGTGGCGACGTATTAAGGATGGGAAAATATGTGTTTAGAAAACGTATTTATTGCTCAAATAAATGGTGAGTGATTTTTCGCGGGGAGTCGCTTCGACTGTCCAGCGTCCCGTCCGGCGCGGCGTCCGCCCGGCGGAGTTACTCGTCGCCGAAGGCCGCCAGCGACTCGTCCGCGCCGAGCATCTTGAGGTACGTCGCGTCGTCGGTGGCCTCGGCCAGTCCCTCGCAGAGTTCCTGCAACTCGTCGGTGTCCCACCGGTCGAGGTACTCGGCGGTGGACTTGCCGTGTTCGTAGCGGTACCGCAGGAAGTGCGCCCGGTCGAGGACCGTCGCGTCCCCGTCACCGGCCTCGATTGTGGCTTGGACGTAGGCCTGTCGCTGTTCGTCGCGCCAGTCGTAGAGTTCGAAGTCCTCGCCCTCGTCCTCCTTGCGGAACAGGTTCATCGTCTTCATCTGGGCTTCGGAGGCGTCGGACTGCCGGAGGAGTTTGTTCACGTCGTCGTAGGTCGGCGACCCCTCTCGGCGGAGGTCCAGATAGACGCCCGCCTCGCCGAGGGCGTCGTCTTGGAGGATGCCGTAAATCTCCTCGACGGCCTCCTTGGCGGTGAGTATCTCCCCGGAGCGCCGGACCTCGCCGTGGTGTTTGGAGTACTCGGCGAAGCAGGCCCCCATCTCGATGACGCCCATGTCGCCGCGCTTGAGGTCCTCGCGCTCGGCCAGCGCGCTCTGGAGGCCGTCGAGGCGGTTGATGATGTCGATTTTGAGCCGTCGCCAGCTAATCGGGGTTCGGTCGTCGGTTGGGCGGGCGACGATAACGATGTCGAACGACACCGAGTCGCCGCCGATGAACTTGTGGAGGTCGGAGTTGATGGGGTAGGTCGCGGTCACCTCGAAACCGGTCTCGCACAGCGACTGGAGGAGTTCGCCCCACGACTCCTCGTCGCTGTGGTGGTAGGTGAACGCCAGCACGCCGTCGTCTGTCAGCGCGCGGTTGATGACCTCCAAGGCTTGGCCCATCTCGTGTTCGAAGTCGTCGGCGGTCTTGTCGAGGTAGGGGTTGGTCACTATCGACTCCGTGCGGGGCGTGTGGTCCCGGTCGAATCCCGGATACACGTCTTCGAGGAGAATCTTCTGCCAGACGTAGAGGAAGTCCGCGACTTCCGAGTAGATGATGTTGTCGTAGTAGGGCGGGTCGGTAATCACCGCGTCGAACTCGTCTTCGGCCGTGAGGTTGCGCATGTCGCCCTGCCGGACCTCGGAGTTCAGCCCAATCGGTTGGGCGAAGGCCTTGGTTTCGATGGTCTCGCCGTCCTCGACGTAGCGGTCCGTGGGACTGTTCGCGTACTCGATGCCGGATTTTATCTTGTCGAACGTCTTCCGGAAGGTTATCATCCCGTACTTCGTCCCCCAGAGATTGTTCTCGGCAGGCGCAGTCGCCGGGTCGAAGGAGTTGTTTCGCCAGAGGTCGGAGATATGTCCGTTACTCGGTTGATACCCCGCTATCATCGAGTTCGTCCGGAGACATTCGGTGGCGGCCAGCAGAAGATAATCCTGCAAATTCCGGTCTTTCACACCCTCTATAGCCTGTAGCAGTTGTGCAAAACACAATAACTGTCGCTCGTTGAATAGCTCTTTCCACTCCTCGAACCCGTGCTGGAACACGTCGTTGCCGCTCACTTCTGAGGCCGCGGTAATCGCGCCCTCCGGAATCTCCTCGTCGGGCACGTACTCGTGGAGGTCGGTCCGGGTCCGCCACGTCCGCTTGGCCTCCTCGAACAGTCGCTTGTCCGCGGTTTCGGCCCGCTTGTACCCCTTGCAGGCGCTGTTGTCCCGGCCCTGCCGGTCGCACTCCTCGCAGTAGTACTCGACGGCGTAGAGGCGCATGTCCGGTTCGCCTTGGTCGGCGATGGCGTCGGTGATGGACTCCTTCTGGCCGCACTCCGGGCAGTTGTAGTACCCGCCGCGACTCACGTTGCCCTCCTCGGGCACCCACTCGTGACTGCACTCGTCGCACTCGCTGGCCTCGCGCCAGTCCTCGACCAGCGTGACCGCGCCGCAGTCCGGACAGAGGCAGTTGTACTTGTCGTCGTTCTCGTAGCGCCCTTCAGCGACTCGATAGTCCTTGAACAGCGGGACGGTGTGCCCGCAGGAGACACAATCGAGTTCCTTCACCCAGAAGTTGTACATCACGTCCGCGTCGTGCGCGCCGCCATTGCCGCCGTCGTGCCCGGCGTATCTCCGCTGGTCGTCCGCCGGGTCCTCGTCGGAACTCGCGTCGGGACTGGCGTTCGGGCACGGCGTCTCGTAGTACTGGGTAATCTCGTCGGCCACGTCGTCGCGGACTCGCTCGAAGGCGCGTTCCAACTCCTCGACGCTGGTCTGGCCCGCTTCGAGTTCCTTCTTCGTGACGAACCACGCCACCGGATTCAAGTCCACGCCCACGGTGTCCGCGCCGAAGCGCGAGGCTTCGACCAGCGAGGTGCCACCGCCCATGAACGGGTCCAGCACCTTCTTGTCGCTCACCCGCACGTCCTTCGGATAGAACTCCCACAGCGACTCGGGGTCCTCCATATCGACCTCCGAAATCTTCTCCGCGAGGTCCTCCCTGCTACTCCCGGTACTGCCGAGCGTCTGGTTCTGGCCCGGTTCGTACACCTCGAAGTCCCCTGCGTCCATCCCGTCGTTCAACAGCGCGTACAGCGAGATAGCTCGAAACAGGCATCCGGGTCGGCGCGCCCACCACTTGTGCATCGTGTAGATGGGCCGGTACCACTGCTTTGCGCGACTCTCCTTCTCGGCGATTTCGTTCACTCGCTCGATTGGAAACCCGCGCTCGATGGGTAGCACCGTCCGGTCCTCGGACTCCTCGTCCGACTGTTCCTGCGACATCGTAACTGTGTAGGCCAAAACGACTGGTGCGTATAAAGCTACGCGAATCGACCCACCGGGGTCCCGCGCCCGATTCGGGCCGGACGAGGACCTACGCCCGCGAGGGTCCTCGGTCGCTCCTCGGTCGGGCATACACGTCAATTTATAATACCCCCGTGACACCCAACAGGTAATGAGTAGCGGGAAGCCGAGGTTCAAGAACTACGACCGCGAGGAGGCCGAGGAGTACAGCGGGTTCATCCTCAGCGCGGTGGGGACCGCCGAGGAGTTCATCTCGAAGACCGACGACCCGAGCGCGCTGGAGTTTCTGGTGGAGGAGAAGAACATCGACGCCGACGTGCCCGGAAGCGGCGCGAAGTTGCGAGACGAGATTCTCAAGTCGTCGGTCGCACCCCTCGAAGTCAAACAGACCGTCGCCCAGCGAAACCAGAATCTGGGCGACCCGCTCGTCCCCGAGACTGTCGAGAAGAACGCCCGGACCGCAATCGAGGTGGGCAAGCCTATCGTCCTCTACGGCCCGACCGGAACCGGCAAGACGTATTTCGCCAAGCAACTCGCGCTCGAAACCTGTATCGACTACTCCATCCACACCGCGACCCCGACGTGGACGCCCGCCGACATCACCGGGAGTATCCAACCGCGGACAGACGACGGCGAGATAGAGTATCACCGGAAGGCGGGGTGTATCTCGCAGGGCATCCAGAAGGCCAACAAGTATCAGAACAACTGGGCGGTTATCGTGGACGAAATTACTCGCGCGGACATCTCGCAGGTGTTCGGCCCGCTGTACACCGCTATCGAAGACGAGGAGCAGGTCATCTTTCACGGGGACGACGGCGACGAACCGTTGACCCTCGGCGACGACGTGAAGATTATCTGTACGATGAACATGTCCGACCGGACGGTGAACGAACTCGACGACGCCATCACTCGCCGGTTTGCGATGATAGAACTGGCCCGGTACGGCGACGACGAGCGCGCGGCGCTGTTCGACCAGTGGCTTGGAAACCTCGGGTCGGAGGTGGACATCGACCGCGACGAACTCCGGACGCTCTTCGAGCGGCATCACCGAGGAGTCAACGAGGGGACGACCACGAGTAGCGAGGGCGCTATCATCGAGTTCGGGCCGATGCACTACGAGGACGTGACGAAGTTCCTCGGCCACGCCTGCAAGAGCGACGGTCCCTACGCCGGCGACGAGGCGACTGCGGTCGGACAGGCGTTCGCCACGTTCGTCGCGCCGCGCCTGCTGAACACCGCCGCACTGCCCCAGATAAACCGGTTGGCGAGTCACTACGAGACGCTGGACGACCAGTTCGAGGCCTTCGACCTTCGCCCGGCGGTGGACCTCGCAACCCGACAGGCCGAGGCCGAGGAGCGCGAGATGGGCATCAGCGCGTATGAGTGAGACGCCCCACTACGACTACGGGACCTCGCTGTGTTCGGTTCGGGAGAATCAGAAGCTAGTCGTCGAGGACTGCGACCCCGAGACGGTCGGCGACGAACTCCGGGCCGCGAACTTCGTCCGCGACGGGAGCAAGTTCGTCAAGCGACGGCCTCGGTTGCGGACCGCGGGCGACGGGAACGGCGATTCGAAGGGGCTACAGGTACTTTCGGCCCGCGTCGTGGACGATACCCTCCACGTCGAACCCGCCGATGTCGCGGGCATCGTGCGATTGGTTCCGGGCATGAGCGTCCAAGTCGAACCCAAGGTCGGGTGGGAACACGTCGTCCGGATGTTGCTCACGGTCTACGACATCGACAGAACTCAGTCGTACTACGGCGTCCCTCTCAAGGAGTTGACCTCCGGCGGCGTCGAGTCCGCCCGCATCATCGCAATTCTGGCGATAAACTACGTCCACGGCGTCCGGACGATTCGACGCGAGGGGTTCGTCCGGAACCACCACATTCGGCGTCGGAACGGGTTCGAGGGACTCGGGTCGGTCGATGTCGAGCGAACCTTGCTGAACCACGCTTCGGGCGACCCCACCCCGACGTGGATAGCGACCACCGTCGAGTACGCCAACCCGGTCAACGCCGCCATCCACATGGCCGGGAAGCTACTCCTCAGACTCCTCCAACAGGACCGCGACGACCGAGAGCATCCCCGGCGAGACGCCCTCCTCTCGCTGGTCCATCAGGAAGTAGAACACATGGAGGCGCTGGGAATCGAGAGTAGCCAGAAGCGCCTCGGGGAGTATCGCCGGGTGTCGCTCCGCGACCTGCCGCGACAGCGCCACTACTACCGGCGCGCGTTCCACACCGCCCAGTCGGTCCTCTCCTCGACGCTTCTGGGGCAGGCCGGCGGCGGGACCGAGGAGTTGCTCGTGGACTACGCGCTGGGCATGAACGCGCTGTTCGAGGACTACTCCCATCGGGTCCTCGCCCAGACGCTAGACGACGTGCGCGAACTCGACCACCTGCAACAGCTTTCGGCGGTTGAGTGCGAGCGCGAGCCATCTCTCGACCCCTTCGGGAAAGACACTAAGGCCCGCCACGAACCCGACCATCTGCTCCGCGACGACGCCGAGGTCCTCGCGGTGCTGGACTCGAAGTACTACCGGGACGGCAAGAACCCGGCGATGGAGTCGGGGTCTCGGTCCCGGATGTTCTCGTATGCCTACCTGACTGGCACCGACCGGATGGCGTTTCTCTGCCCGAACGCTCCGCCCGAGCGTCTGCTGGTTCCGGACACCGACGGGGAGGTTCGAGTCGTCTCGCCGGACGACGAGTTCACCTGTGACGACTACGAGCAACTGCTTCGGGAGTACGTCTCGGAGACGCTCGCCGTCGAGTATCCGGAACTGCGGGTGTTCGAGGCCGTGGCCGACGACCACCTCTGTCTCAGCGGGGCTTCCGAGCGGGACCTCACCAGAGTTCACGACGCGAACGGACCGTTCAGTATCAGTAATCCGACCACGTTTGCGGACCGCGTTATCGCCGCCATCACGTTCTCGGCTTACGCACCGAACAAGTCGGCGTTGGAAGACCAAGGTCGGTGGACGAAATCCCGGATTCGGCAAGCGTGTACGAAGACCGACGACGACGGTCATCCGAGGTATCCCCGCCACGAGACGACCTGCGTCCCCGTCTACGACCCCTCGGGGGACGACGACCACGGAGAGATTCGGCTCTACTTCCTCCGGGCGAGCGACGATGGGACCACCGTGACCGAGGAGGGACCGTGGTCGCTCATGTAATCGGCTACACGCGGAAGGGCGCGACAAGCCATCCCGACTCCCGTCGCTTCATCTGCCGGCCGAATATCGGCGCGAGGGAGTGAAACTCCCCGTCTATCTTCACGTCGAAGGAGTCGCCGGCACCCTGCACGTCGCCCTCGACGACGAACTGAATCGCCGGTAGCGGCCGCCTGCTGTTGAGATAGTCCATCTCCCGGCGCATCGCCGAGACCAACTCGTCGCGGAGACTGTCGTCGTCCGTGAGAACTCCCTCGATTCCGACGACGCAGAGTTCGTCGGGGAGGTCCCTGTCGTGGAGTTTCGTGAGGAACTCGCCGATGGGAACCCGGTGGTCGGCGCACTCCCGGTCGTCACTGACGACGATGTTGTACATCCCGGCGACTGCATCGGTGTCGGTCATCTCGCTCCCAACGTCTCGCGGGACCGTAAAATACGTTAGCCTCTGAACAGGCGACGGTACTCGTCGTCGCCGGTAACCGAGGCGAGTTCGGTCGCCACGTCTAGCAGTTCTCCCGTGGTCGCTATCTCGCGGGTTTCGGCTATCGTTTCGGTGTCGGGGTCGGCGTCGTATCGCAGAAGTTGCACGGTTTCGAGCGCCGACAACTCGCCGAGGTCCTTCCCGCGGAGATAGGCGAGTCGCTCGTCGTCGTTCCACCGCGTCAGTCTGAAGCCGTCTGTCGCGTCGAAAAGCGCCCGGTCGCGGAGGTCGTCGGGGTCCACTTCGGTCCCCCGACACAGGCGCTTCACGTCGGCGAGCGTCGGGTCGTCCATCGACAGCAGACTGCGGTAGATTTCGTCGGCCGAGACCTCTCCTGAAACGATGTCGAAGATTTCGCCGACCACGTCGTCGGTACTCATGACCTCGCCCTCGCGGTGGACCTTCGCGTGGTGTTTCGAGTACTCCCGGAAACACCGGCCGAGTTGGACGATACCCACGTCACCCTCCGAGAGCGTCTGGCCCTCGCGGACCTCCTCGGCGGTCCTGCCGGCGACTCTGTGAATCCGCCTCCGGAGGGCCGACCAGCTAATCGGTTCGCTCGTCTCGGCGGGTCTGGCGACGACGACGACGCTGAAGTTGAGTTCGTCGCCCATCACGAAGTCGGTGACGTTCGCCGAAATCGGGTAGGTCGCGGTCACGTCGAAGTCCTCGTCACAGAGCGTCTCGAGGAGCGCGCCCCACGACTCCTTCCCACCGTGTCGGTAGGTGAACACGAGGACGCCCTCGTCTGCCAGCACGTCTCGAATCCGCGAGAACGACTCGGCGAGTTCGGCCTCGAAGGTGTCGTCGTCTTTGCCGACGGCCGGGTTGGCGACGATGCTGTCGTCCCGAGGAGTCGTCTCGGGGGCGAAACAGTCGTACTCGTCGGCCAACAGCAACCGTTGCCAGACGTAGAAGAAGTCCGCGACTTCGGAGTAGACGACGTTGCCGTAGTAGGGCGGGTCGGTGACCACGGCGTCGTACGTCGCGTCCAAATCCACGTCTCGAACGTCGCCCTGATGGAGCGTGTACTCCCCGCCGACGCTCGTCTCGAAGGGGTCGGTCTCTTTGGGGACGCCGTCCTCGATGTACCGCTCGGTCGGCGCGCGAGCGAATTCGACCGCATCGACGATTTTGTCCCACGTGTTCCGGAATGTTCCCCGGCCCGCCCTCGTGCCCCAGACGTTGTTCTCGACGTATTCGACCCGCGGGTTGTAGGAGTTCTGCCCGAATATCTCCTCTATCTTCCGACCGTTGGGGTTGTAGCGGGAGAAGTTGGTCTGGTACATCAGCGAGTCGCTGAACGCGAGCAGGAGGTACTCTCTGGCCGCCCGATTCTCCACGTCGTCGATGGCCGACAGAAGCGTCGAGAGGCAGTAGAGTTGGCGGTCGTTGAACATGTCGCGCCACGTCTCGTACCCGTGGCGAAACACGTCGTTGCCGCTTATCGAGGACGCCGCGGTAATCGCGCCCTCCGGAATCTCGCCCCGTGGCGCGTACTCGCCGAGTTCGTCGTCGGACCGCCACGCCTCGCTGGCGCGCTCGAATCGGGCGCGGTCGTCGTCGGTGGCGGCCTTGTATCCCTTGAACGCGGCGCGCTCTCTGCCCTCGTCGTCGCACTCGGTGCAGTAGTACTCGACCGCGTAGAGTCGTTCGGCGTAGGATTGCCCGTCGGCGATGGCGTCCACGATGGGGTATTTCAGGCCGCACGACGGACACCCGTAGTTGCCGCCTCGCGTCACCGGTCCGTTCGCCGGCACGTACTCGTGCTCGCACTCCGAGCAGGTCGTTTCGGTGCGGTAGTCGTCGGTCCGGAAGACCGACTCGCACTCCGGGCAGAAGACGTTGTACTCGTCGTCGTGGTCGTATCGACCGTTTGCGACCCGGTAATCTTTGAACAGGGGAATCGTCTCCCCGCAGGAGGTACAATCTAGCTCGCGGACCCAGAAGGCGTACACGATGTCCGCGATGTGGTTGGAGTCGAGGGGACAGTCGGTCTCGTAGCGAGACCGGAGTTCGTCGGCGACGGCGGTTCGGACCTCCTCGAACGCCTGTCGGAGCGTCTCGGGTTCGACCTCGTGGGCCTCCAGTTCCTGCTTGGTGACGAACCACGCGACCGGGTTGAGGTCCACGCCGGTGACCGACGCGCCGAATCGAACGGCCTCCATGAGACTGGTTCCGCCGCCCGCGAAGGGGTCGAGGACCGACTTCCCATCGACGCGCACGTCCTTCCGATAGAGTTCCCAGAGGGCGTCGGGGTCACGCAAACTGACCGAATCGAGCATCCGAGCCACGTCCTCGGTCGTGTCGTCCTCGGATTCACCGTCGCCGAAATCGGCGAGGCTCGCGTCGTCGGGGCCGGGGTCCCGAACGTCGACTGTATCGGGCGCATCCACGAGCGAGTAGAGCGAGATTGCTCTGAAGACGCTCCCGAGTCGGCGCGCCCACCACTTGTGCATCGTGGACAAAGGTCGGTAGTGAAGCTTCGCTCGCCCCTCGCGGTCGGCGATGTCGTTTACCTGTTCTATCGGGAAACCGCGCTCGATTGGGAGCAGGTCCCGAGGGTCGGAGTCTCGGTCAGGCATGGGTGGGGTTGGCCGCTTCTTCGTATTCGAGTGTTCGCATCATTCGAACTGGATGGTCACGTCGATTCCGGTGGCCGACTCGGGGACGTTCTCCAGCAGGTCCGCGACGACTTCGTGGGACTGACCCAGTTCGAGTTGGAGGACGGTCTGGGCTTGCTGGAACTGGGCGGCCTCCTGTAGCGGACCGGGTGCCGCGCCGTTCCCGTCTGTGTTGAACGACAGCGACCCGTAGGCGACCGACCCGGATTCGTGGGACGCCTGCCACTCGGCCCGCATCTCCGAGGGACTATCGCCCTCGTACTCGAACGTCCACCCCTCCTCGGGCGGGATTCGGAAGCCAGCGCCGGGGAACCAGTCGCCGGGGTCGTCGGAACCGGTCGCGCCGACGACGTACTGGGGGTCGTCGTCGCCGAGGTGAGCGAGCAGGAAGTGTTCGACCGCAGACTCCGATTGGTCGGGCGCACACTCCCGGTGAATCGACTGGACTTGGAAGGTGGTCTCGCGTTCGAGGCCAGCAACGTGGTCCAGAATCCGGTCGCCCACGTCGTCGGGGACCATCGGCGCGACGACGACATCCGTCGGGTCCCGGTCGCCGAGGGTATTCACGTAGTTGCCGCCAGACTTGACTCGGTAGCCATCCGAGAGCAACGAACTCACGGCGGTCCGGAAGCCAGCGTCGGTGTCGCTGTGAGGGAGATAGACGCCGGTATCGTTTCGAATCGTGGTGAGGACCTGATTGGTGTCGGCCTCACCGGCAGACCGTATCGTCTCCTCGATTCGGTCGTGGACTGTCTTCGAATCGATAGTCTCGGCGTCCGAAACGTCCCGGAGCGTCGCGTCCGGGCGCACCTTGTCGAGGATTTCGTTCCCGCTCACCAGCACGTAGTGGTCGTCGTTCGTCAACCGCCCGGCGGCCATCTTGACCGCATCCTCGGGGTCCGTGTCTATCCGCACGTCGGTCCGCTGTCTGATGTCGAGTTCGAAGGTCCCGAGGTCCACCTCGCCGGTCCCCTCACTGAACCGACTCCGGAGTTCCGACTCGACCTCCTCGGTCGACCACGTTTCGACGTCGCGTTCGAGGACCAGTGTGGTGTCCCGACTCAGGCCCCGGAGTTCGTCCTCGAACCCCTTCCCGTCGTGGGCCAGAACCGGTTCGTCCGACAGTCCGTCCTCGACCGCATCGACCACCGCGCGGGCGTTTCCGGGGATGGGGTAGGCCGGTTCCATCAGGAACTGCTCGTAGATGTCGTCTATGGTCGTCTCCGAGCGAGTTTCGAGTCGGTCACGAACGAGGTCCCAGACGTGTCGCTGGAGGTCGAAGGGGTCGGCCTCGACGGCGGCCGCGACGTTGCCGGCGTCCAGTTTCGGTTCCGCAGGGACGAAGTTCTCCAGCGACATCTTGGCCGCGCGGTCGAACTCGTCGAGGAGGTCGTTCCCGTCGAGTATCGCGCCGTAGGCGCTGTCCAAGCGCTCTCCGAGGTCGTCGGTGTACTCGTCGTACAGGTCGTCTATCTTGTCCCGAATCTCGTCGGACAGATTCTCGTCGCCGCGGCGAATCTCCGCGCCGATGACCTCCTTGGCCTTCCCGAGGAACTTCTCCCGTTGGTCGGACTGGGAAATCGTCTTGTCGTTTTTCGGTTGGACGAACACGAGCGTGTTGCGCCACTGGCGACCGGCGGGTTGGTTCTTGATGACCTCGGCGACGCTGTTCTCGTCCCACGGTCCGTTCTTGACGACCGTCTCGATGTTCTGGTTGTCGGGGACGCTTTCGAGTTCGCCCGTGACGTTGAACCCGACTGCGTGGGACCCCGCGCCGAACAGGTCTTCGACGGCCTCGCCGATGAGTTCCAGCGCGTCGTCGTCGTCCACGTCGCGGGCGGCGTTCTTCACGAGCGAGCGCGGATTCTCGTCCTCGCGGATGACGTATCGGTCCTCGGTGCGCCAGAGGTGATACACCTCGCCCTGCAGGCGTTCGAGGTCCACGATGATGTCGTTGATTCGGTCGCCGACGTGGTAGGTGCCCAGAACGATGTCGGAGGTGGTCGCGCCCTCGGCGAGACCGGGGGTGAGCGAGTAGACGAGGACCGTGCTGAGGATGGGCCGACCGTAGTCGATGTCGGCGTCGGCGAGTCGCTCCACGATGTCATCGAAACACCGGTCGGGCCGGGAGTGTTCGACGTTGATGCGCGTGAGTTCGTCGTTGTACTCGACCGCATCGACTTCGCCGTGAGTCACGAGGTCGGTTTCCTGATAGGTATCGACCAGTACCTTCGCAAACAGATAGAGCATGCCGCGGGTCGCGCCCGACTCGGTTTCCGCGAAGTAGCGCGTCTTCAGCGAGTCGATGAGAACCGGGTGGAAGGGGTAGGTGTCGTACATCTCCTCGCGGAGGCCGTCGGGGAGGTCCACGTAGTCGGTGTCGGCGTAGGCGTCGATGTACTGGTCCACCAGCGAGCGCATCGCCGAGCGGTCGTCGATGGAGTCCACGAGGCGGTGGCGAAGCACGTCCCGAATGGCCACCTGATTCGACATGTTGACCTGCACGCGGCCCGGTTCCCGTGAGAGGATGTCGTGAACGTCCGACCCCTCGCGGAGGACCGAGACGAACGCGAACAGTTCGGTGTCGGGCCGAGAAGTGGTCTCGAACAGCGCCTGTAGGAACCCCCGGTTGGCGTCCTTGCGCCGACCGCTCAGCGACCCGAACCAGTCTTCGAGTTCGTCGGCGAAGAACGCGACGGTCCGGTCGCCGACGGCCTCCTGAATCACGTCGATGGTGGGATAGCCGCCCTCCTCGTCGTATCGCTCCTCGTCGGGTTCGTAGTCGAGGGCCTCGAACAGCGGTTCCCAGAGGTACTCGTACTGGGATTTCTGGAGCGAGACGACGACCGGGAGCGCGTCGTCCGACAGCGCGTCGGCGAGGCCCTCGATGCGACCGTCGGCCCACGACCCCACGACCTCGGGCGACTGGAAGCAGTGATAGAGCGCCACCATCTGGTGGGACTTCCCGGTACCGTAGGGACCGTACATCTCGTGGAGGCGATTGTTGTCCTCGCCCCGGAGGGTGTCGCGCAGTCGCTTCAGGGAGTCTTCGAGGCCGCCGGTCAGCAGGGTGCGGTCGAAGAACCGCTCGGCGTCGGATTCCAGCGTGTCCGAGTCGCTATCGACATCGTAGAGACGAATCTGCCCCTTGATGAGGCTGTCACCCTCGGTGAGTTCGGGGCTGAGGGTCAGCACGTCGTCGATAGCGTCGAGAGGTGCGTGGGTACTCATGTGCTTCGACACGAGGTCCGAACTCCTTATGAAGGTGTGGAAACGCGACGGCGACCCGGCGCTCGCCCCCGAGAGCGCCCGCCGACCGGCGACTCAGACGCTCCTCGCTGGCGAGGAGTCACCCCGAGGACGCCCCGCACGTCGGCACCCCGGCGCGGTCGGTCACGAGGCCGAGGCCCGACGCGAGGGACCGACGCCGGTCGGGCGACCCGCCTGCAAGCAGACTTACTCGGTGAACTCCGCGAGGGTCGCGTCGAGGCCGAGCATCTTGAGGTAGGTCCCGTCGCCGGTGGCGTCGGCCAGTCCCTCGCAGAGTTCCTGCAACTCGTCGGTGGACCACCGGTCGAGGTACTCGGCGGTGGACTTGTCGTGTTCGTAGCGGTACCGCAGGAAGTGCGTCCGGTCGAGGTCGGTCACGTCGCCGTTCCCGTCCTCGACTTTGGACTGGACGTAGGCCTGTCGCTGTTCGTCGCGCCAGTCGCCGAGGACGAACTCGTCGCCATCGACGCGGAACAGGCGCTTCTCGCGCAGTTCCTCCTCCGAGGAGTCGCTCCGGCGCAGGAGTTTGTTCAGGTTGTTGTAGGTCGGGTCGGCCTCCCGGAGGAGGTCCAGATACACATCGTCCTCGCCCAGCGCGTCGTCTTGGAGGATACCGTAAATCTCCTCGACGGCCTCCTTGGCGGTCATGATGTCGCCTGACCGGCGGACCTCGCCGTGGTGCTTGGAGTACTCGGCGAAACACGCCCCCATCTCGATGACGCCCATGTCGCCGCGCTTGAGGTCCTCGCGCTCCTCCAGCGCGTCCTGCAAGTCGTCGAGTTCGTTCCGGATGTCGATTCGAAGCCGACGCCAACTGATGGGCGTGCGGTCGTCGGTGGGTCTGGCGACGATAACGATGTCGAACGAGACGGCCTCGCCCCCGATGAACTTGTTCAAGTCGGAGTTGATTGGGTAGGTCGCGGTCACTTCGAAGCCGGTCTCGCACAGCGATTGGAGGAGTTCACCCCACGATTCTTCGTCGCTGTGATGGTAGGTGAACGCCAGCACGCCGTCGTCTTTCAGCGCGTCGTTGACCACCGAGAGGGCTTCGCCCATCTCGTGTTCGAAGTCGTCGGTGGTCTTGTCGAGGTAGGGGTTCGTGACGATGGATTCGGCCCGCGGGGTCTTCTCGCGGTCGAAACCGGGGTACTCGTCTTCGAGGAGAATCTTCTGCCAGACGTAGAAGTAGTCGGCCACCTCCGAGTAGATGATGTTGTCGTAGTAGGGCGGGTCGGTAATCACCGCGTCGTACTCGTCCTCGGCGGAGATGTTCCGCATGTCGTCTTGGTAGACCTCCGAATCGAGACCGATGGGTTGGGCGAACTCGTCGGTTTCGATGGTCTCGCCGTCCTCGATGTAACGGTCAGTCGGGGCGTTGGCGTACTCAACCGCACTTTTCACCATATCGTAGATGGATTCGAATGTACCACGACCAAACGTTGCCCCCCAAACGTTACCCTCACACGGGGTTTGTGGTGGGTCAAACGAATTAGTCTTAAATAGATGTTGTATTTTGTTATAGCTCTGGTCGTATCCAGTAAACTCGTTATTAGTGCAGAGCGTGTTGCTGAACGCAACTAACAGCAGTTCACGGAGGTTATCTGACGAAATGTCATTGATAGAACGAAGAAGTTTGGCTAAACTGAGTAACTGACGTTGGTTGAATAGGTCCGTCCACTCCTCGTACCCGTGGTCGAACACCGGATTCCGCTCCGAGGTCATGTGACCCGGCGGGATTTCCTCGTCGGGCACGTACTCGTGGAGGTCGGTCCGCGTCTGCCACTCGCGTCTGGCCTCCTCGAATAGTCGTTTGTCGGCGGCCTCGGCCTGCTTGTACCCCTTGTGGGCGCTCTTGTCCAGACCCTGTTGGTCGCACTCCTCGCAGTAGTATTCCACCGCGTAGAGTCGCAGGTCGTACCCGCCCTGCTCCTGAATCCCGTCCGTGATGGACTCCTTCTGCCCGCACTCGGGACAGTTGTAGTACCCGCCGCGACTCACGTTGCCCTCCTCGGGCACCCACTCGTGGCCGCAGTCGTCGCACTCGCTGTCGTCCTGCCAATCATCGACCAGCGTGACCGCGCCGCAGTCCGGACACAGGCAGTTGTACTTGTCGTCGTTGTCGTACCGACCCTTCGCCACGCGGTAGTCCTTGAACAGCGGCACCGTGTGCCCGCAGGAGACGCAATCGAGTTCCTTCACCCAGAAGTTGTACATCACGTCCGCGTCGTGGTCCTCGCGGGCCTCGTGGTCGCCGTTGGGACAGGGCGTCCGGTAGTACTGGGTTATCTCGTCCGCCACGTCGTCTCTGACCTGCTCGAAGGCGCGTTCTAACTCCTCGACGCTGGTCTGGCCCGCTTCGAGTTCCTTCTTCGTGACGAACCACGCGACGGGGTTGAGGTCCACGCCGACCGTCTCCGCGCCGAAGCGCGAGGACTCGACCAGCGAGGTGCCACCGCCCATGAAGGGGTCGAGGACTTTCTTGTCCGCGACGCGAACGTCCTTGGGGTAGAACTCCCACAGCGACTCGGGGTCCTCCATATCGACTTCCGAAATCTTCTCTGCGAGGTCCTCGCGGGTCCGCCCGGCGCTCCCGAGGGTCTGGTTCCGACCGGGTTCGTACACCTCGAAGTCCTCGGGGTCCATGTCGTCGTCCAGCAGTGCGTAGAGGGCAATCGCGCGGAACAGACACCCCGGTCGGCGCGCCCACCACTTGTGCATCGTGTAGATGGGTCGATACCACTGCTTGGCGCGGCCCTCCTTCTCGGCGATTTCGTTCACCCGCTCGATGGGAAACCCGCGCTCGATGGGGAGTTCCGTTCGCCCCTCCTCGTCGTCGGACTGGTCCTGCTTCGACATGGGTCGGACGTACCCGTCCCTTCCTGTAGAGAGTATTTAAAGGGTGCGCACCGCCGCCGGGCCGTCGCTCCACCGTGCGCGAGTCTCCGCCGTTCGGCGGAGCGGTTCGACGGGGCGGTTCGGCGAAGCGGGTCGAAGGGTGCAGTTCGACGGGTGGTGTCCCGACTGCTCCTCGGGCCGAAGAACAATCTCTACATTTCCTAAAGAATTGTATAGTTATGCGAACCGCGTCCGGGCGGTGACGGGGATTTCGGGTGCGTCGTCGTGACCGCACTCGCCGGTCTCCTTCGTGGTCGGACTCGTTGCTCGATTATTGCTCAATATGAGTTGTCCCGCTCGCGAGGCCCCGGTCCGACCGACGAACCGAAACCGTATCCACGCCCGTCGTGGCTACGAGTAACCGATGGACCTCCCGCTCGACCCGACCACGACCGACGCATCACCGCAAGCACTCGTCCGAGGCCTCGATTCGAGGTCCGCCCGCCGCCGCGTGCTTCAGTCGGCCGACATCGACATCGACACTGCCGCCCGCGGGTTCGCCGCGGTCCTCGACGAACTCTCTCGAATCGAACTCCGGCGCGCCGCCTCGCAACTCCGCTTCGCGGGCGCTCGGACGGTCTACTACTACCGAATCGACGGATTGCACCGCGTCTCGCCCGACGGCGCGACCGGTCGGGCCGGGGACGCCGACTCGGCGGGCGTGTACGGTTCCGAGGTCCGGACCGTCGTGAGCGACCACGGTCGAATCTTCGTCGTCTGCGCCGTCCCCGAGACTGGGACCCAGACCCAACTCGCCATCTCGGACGACGAGAGGCCGACGACCGTCGCCGTCTTCGAACCGACGACCCAACTTCTCGCCGTGCGCGCACCCGACGGCGACACCGCCGATGCGACCGTTAGAGCCGTGTCGGATTACTTCGAACTCGACGGCGGGACCCGCGTTTCGTTCCTCGACGGCGGATTCCGCGGCCGGTTCGAGGACGCCTGCGTCGAGGGCTACTCGACGCTCCGACTCCGGAACACCGACCGAGGAGACGACACGAGAGCAATCGAGGTCCGGTCGGAGGAGTCCGACGACCACGCCGACGTTCTCAGCGACGCCATCGTCAGGGACCTGCTCCGACGCCGTGACGCCGAACTCGACGCTGTGACGGGCCTCGTCTCGGTCCCGACCGACGTTCGGGCCGACGAGGACGACGGCCCCCTGCGCCCCCGAGTGACGATTGGCTTCCCCGAGGGGCGCGTGACCTTCGAGCAGTTCGTCCCCGAGAGCGTTCTCCTCGCGGTTGACGACGCGGTTCGCCGAGCGCTCTGAGAGGTCCTCGGCGAGGAGGCGCTCTCGACACCCCCGGCGCTCGGACCGTCGCGGATTCGGGGCGGGGAACCGACTCTACCGCCGTGCGGACACCGTACCTCCCTGCCGGTTGCTGAACCCTTTTCCGACCGTCGTTCGTACCCCCGACCGATGATGACCGACTCGGAAGCACTCGACCTCGATTTCGTACAACTCGGCGGGACCGGCATCCAGACCAGCGAACTCCAGTTTGGCACGTGGCGCTTCGGCAAGGAGACCGAGGAGGGTAACGTCGAAATAGACGAGGACCGCGCCTACGAACTCTTGGACGCCTACGCCGACGCTGGCGGGCGATACATCGACACCGCCGACGTGTACGGCAGAGGAAAAGCCGAGGAGTGGATAGGAAACTGGCTCGCAGACCGCCAGCGCGAGCGGTTCACCGTCGCGTCCAAAATCTACTGGCAGATTCGGGACGGCGACCCCAACAGTCGAGGTACCAACCGCAAGAACATCCGCCACCGAGTTGACGAGATTCTGGACCGCCTCGACACCGACTACATCGACGTGCTGTACATCCACCGGTGGGACGACCAGACCGACGCCCGCGAGATGATGAAGACGCTGAACGGTCTCGTGGAGGCCGGGAAGGTCCACTATCTGGGGGCCTCGACGCTCCGCCCGAATGCGTGGAAAGTGGCGAAGGCCAACCAGATAGCCAAGTCGGAAGGGTGGGAACCGTTCACGGTCCTCCAGCCGCGGTACAACCTCGTGGACCGCGAAATCGAAGGAGACTACTTGGAGATGGCCCGTCAAGAGAATCTGGCCGTCTGTCCGTGGAGTCCCCTTGGACAGGGCTTCCTGACCGGGAAGTACTCCCGCGACGAGGGCCTGACCGGCGAGTCGCGCGCTGTCGAATCGAGTCGCTTCGAGGAGTCGTACCTGACCGAGGAGAACTTCGACCTGCACGACGAACTCGACGCGGTGGCCGACGAAGTGGACGCGACCCCGGCCCAGACCGCGCTGGCGTGGCTTTCCCACCGCGACGGCGTGACCGCGCCCATCGTCGGCGCTCGCACTATCGAGCAGTTGGACGAAAATCTCTCCGCCGCCGCAATCGACCTCTCGGACGAGCAGGTCGAGCGCCTCACCGAGGCCAAGGGCGGCCCCTACGCCGGCCTCTGAGGTCGGCGACGGCGGTGCTTGCGGGCGAAATCAGCTCTCTAAGGTCGCGTCGAGCGTGATTTCCGGCCCGGCCAGCGCCTTCGACACCGGGCAGTTGTCCTTGGCGCGCTGGGCGAGTTCGTCAAAGGTGTCGTCGTCGATGTCCGGAACCGAGGCGTCGAGCGTCAGGTCGATGCGGGGAATCTCGAACCCGCCGCCGTCGGCCCTGTCGAGATGCACGTCTGCCGAGGTGTGGAGGCGCTCGGGTTCGTAGCCCTCGTCTTCGAGGAAGGCCGTCAGTTGCATCGAGAAACACCCCGAGTGGGCCGCCCCGATTAGCTCCTCGGGGTTGGTTCCCTGTTCGTCCTCGAACCGCGTCGGAAACCGAAAGGTCCCCTCGATTTGGCCGCTCTCGGTCTCGAAGTCGCCGCTTCCGTCCTTTCCGCCTTCCCACGTGGTTTCGGCCTGTCTGGTAGGCATCGTCGGGGCTACGACGAACTCGCTTAAGGAAATACCGGCAGGTGAACGACAGATTTGACGGAATGTTCTACGTTCTCTCCGAGGGTCCGACAATCGTCATCATGTCGTGGCACACGGCCCGGTTGGAGGACCGCTGGGAGCAGGTCGCGCCCGCCGATGGCGGCGTCCCGAGAACACGAACGTCCGTTCCCGCCAGTCGCCGCGGGCGACCGAGCGTCGGCCTCGCATGAACTCACGCCAGCAAGCGACACAATCAAAGCAGTTTCTGCGGCGCTCTAGAACCCGGTCGATATCGATGTGGTGCAGGACGCATGGCCG